>QBMP01000224.1:5674-7374 GCA_003242115.1 Phormidesmis priestleyi | reverse complement strand
TTGTGGCCCTATCCCTTATGAAACAGGTGATGTAGCCCTGTTGTCACCCGGCAAGGGCAGTCTGCGATTGATCCGTTTAATAGTCTCTTTAGCCACTTTGACCATCCAAACAGCCTCACCAATAGCCTTATGAATGGCGCAGTAAATAGTTCAGCTAATGGCTCAGTCAATGGCTCAGTCAATGGCTCAGTCAATGGCTCACTTCGCAACTGGTTTAGTAGCGTTAGCACCTACGCGGAGATGAGTCCTGATTTGGCGATTCGCCAGCAGGTCAATCAGCAGATGCAGGGACGCACTCGGCGGGTGCTCAGTGCGGCGGAATGGGGCAAGCTGTTTTGCCGCACTGAGCGGGCGTATCCGCTGCTGGCGTTTGTTTATCAGCGCTTTGGGCTCTGTTCGGGGCTGGAGTTTGGTCGGGTGAGACCGGGCGATCGCCTCAACGACGACCTGCATTTTCCGTTGGTCTGCTGGTTTGACTGGGCAACTACTTTTTGCGAAGACTTTTTTCAGCGGTTTGGGGTGGACTTAAGCGATCGCTTTGACGAAACCGCCTTTGAAACCATTGATGAACTCATTGAATTCTTGATCGAGCAAGTTGTGCCTCAAGAAGTAGCGCTTTCGCAGGGAAGGCGGACGCGCTAAAAAAATAGCCCCAATCAGGACTGAAGCGTTACTTATTTTTGCATTGCTTAAAAATCCATTACGTTTGCGCTCTAGCCCTAGCTACCATTTGGTACCCTTGTGCTAGGCAATTATGTATCAGGACTTTTCATGCCCAGAACTCAGAAGAACGACAACTTCATCGATAAGTCATTTACCGTCATGGCCGACATGATTCTTAAGATGCTGCCCGCTAAGCAGCAGGCCAAGGAAGCCTTTGCCTACTATCGAGATGGAATGTCTGCCCAAGCCGACGGCGAATACGCCGAAGCCATGGATAACTACAGAGAAGCCCTGACGCTGGAAGAAGATCCTTACGACAAAGGCTATATCCTCTATAACATGGGCCTAATTCACGCGAGTAACGGTGAGCATGATCAAGCCTTGGCTCTATATAAAGAGGCGCTAGAACTCAACCCTCGCATGATTCAGGCGCTGAATAATACGGCTGTCATTTACCACTATCGAGGCGAGCAGGCTGAGGCCGCAGGCGATAAATCAGAATCAGATAAGCTGTACGACGAAGCCGCCCGCTACTGGCTAGAAGCCGTGCGGATGGCTCCGAATAACTACCTCGAAGCGCAAAACTGGCTAAAGGTGACGGGTCGGCTAAGGCTCGATATGATCTAGGCCGTCAGCTGCTGAAGATGATGGGTGCAACGGCCTTCTGAGATGTCTGATATGATTTAGGCCGTTGGCTTAAGGAGATAGTTGCCGCTGATGATTGATATTGATCAAGTTCGCAAAGTTGCTAATCTGGCGCGCTTGCAGCTGACAGAGGCCGAGCAGCAGCAGTTTACGGGTCAGCTCAATCGCATTTTAGAGTACGTGCAGCAGCTGGATGAGCTAGATACCACAGACATTGCGCCAACTACTCGGGCGATTGAGGTGAGCAATATTACGCGGCCTGATCGGCTAGAGGTATTTGCCGAACGTGAGGCTATTTTGGCCGGTGCCCCTGATCGAGAAGAAGATTTTTTTAAGGTGCCTAAAATTTTGGGTGGTGAGGAAGACGGTAACTAGATTGCCGAGAGCATTGC
>QBMP01000224.1:0-5664 GCA_003242115.1 Phormidesmis priestleyi | reverse complement strand
GAGCATTGCTATTTGCTATCTACTTACCGCCATTGCGGGTGTGTCAGCGACTTCAGCGACTTCAGCGGCTTTAGTGGATTCAGCGACTGATGGTGGGCGCTAAAGCCATCGGTAGCTATCGGTTGAGTTCTAAAACAGCCGTAATGACGAGGCTAAAAATACCGATTAGAAACAGCACCGGGACTACCGCCATCATCACGCTCACAAAGCTGCCTAACGTAGCTTCAGAAGGATACGCCAAGAGCACTGAGAAAGCCAGGGCAACGCCTAGCCCCATCATTGATAGCAAAAACGGCGTGGCGCTAAAGGTTTGGCGAAGTTGGCTGACTGAGGTGCGATCGCGCGGCACTTGGTATGTTGTCGGCTGCATTGCCGGTTCGGGGATAGCCTTAGGAGCCGCTGCCGGAACTGCAATAGCGGGCTGATAGCGTCGCTGATAGGCTTGGAACCTAGCTTCGTACTGCTTGAGAAGATCAAGGCGCTCTGCTTGGTGCAGCGTATTAAGCTGGTAGATTTCCTTGCGATGCAGATATTTGATATCGGCAACTTGAGCGCTGAGCGCGTAAATTTGCTCCCTAAGACCTTTTTCTGTGAGTACTTGGGCGGCTATCTGCTTCTGGTCGCGTGAGTGCCGATCAGCAATATCGTTGATGGGGACTTTTTCAGGATTAATGTCCAGATTATCGTCTGCATCAATGCCTGGATTGATGTCAGTGTGATTGATGTCTGAGTGATTGATGTCTGAGTGATTGATGTCTGAGTGATTGATGTCAGTGCGATCTCTGTTGAGGCTAGGCTTAAGATCAGTTGCTGAGCTAAGTGATTTTGACATAACCGATGACTCCTTTTCAGCCCAATCAGACTGAAGATAAGGTAGACGCGTTAGCTTCTGGCACACCTCACTTATTTTTTTGGTTTCTGTGAGATTTAGATAAGAATAGGACTGCTCTCTCACTTCAGAGTCATTAAAAAAATGACACACCGTACAAACAGACGGACATTGCTGAAACATGGGAAAATCTTTAATATCTCCCAATTTTTCAGCAGGCTCTCCGGCAGATACACCGCTAAATGATCGGCTAGATGGGCCATCAGGCGAAACACTATTCATGCTTTTCTCCTAATGAACGGTAATCGCAAACCTCACTTTAATTCTCACATTAGTAATGTAGCGGTCATCAAAAATCCTGTCAAGCCAAATGTGAGATTAATTGACCACCCTTAAGAATGAGTCATTCGCGAAAATAATCAATTAAGCCGCCGGATTCAAAAAAATCTCAAACTTGCTGTGTTCTGAAATACGTTTGAGGGTTTAGGTTTCAGGCAATACGCAGAAATTCTCAAGCCTATGTTTAGTTTAGGTGAAGAAGCTTAGTGAGCTTATCTCACAAGCAAAATAATGGTCTACACTGTTTGAGCTAAGTAAGACAGTGTGAGCTAAATACGGTGTGAGCTAATGTGGCTAGGCGGCTAATTATTTTTAGTCAGTCGGCTAGCTTGATAAATTCTGGCGTTTGGCCGATGAGTGTGAGATCGAGCTGTCCAGTCGGCAGCCAATGGTGAGCTAGTAGTGAGCCAATGTGATCTCTAGTGAGATCCTCTTCTGTGAAGTTCCTTTGAAAGTGTTTTTTGGTAGTGACCGTCCTATGACGCAGCATGTTGAATTTTCAGAAGAATTTCTGACTAAAGTTGCGAAAGACAACCGAGTGTCTGATGGCGAACTCGCAGCTTTGAAGCTGGCGCTTGACCAGCAAAAAAGTAAAGACATTGCCAAATATCTCAATATTTCTGAGGCGGCGGCTCGTAAGCGACTTGGTGAGGTCTATAAAAAATTTGACATTAAAGGAAATGGCCCTGGCAAGCTGGCATCTTTGAAGCAGCAGTTAGTTGATTCATCAACAGGTTTACTCTATAAAGCAGAAACCAAATCAGGGAAGGCTAAGGCAGAATCGGCTAAAACAGAAAAAGCATATCGTGCTAATGCCGATGAACCGCTTTCTAGTCCACTTTCTAGTCCGTTACTTACGGGTGATCAAAACGTTCATTGGAACGATGCGCCAACGCTAAATTTATTTCGAGGACGTGAGCAGTCGTTAGATAATCTGGCGCAATGGATTTCTCAATTTTCTCAATTTTCTCAGTCGGCAAAATCGCATAAGCTGTTGGCAATTTGTGGCATCGGCGGCATTGGCAAGAGTTATTTAGCTCGAAAGCTCGCTGAAAGGGTAAGTGAACAGTTTCAAGTAGTGGTGTGGGTGAGTGTGAGTGCTACCCAATCGCCGGAAGATTTTTTGCGATCGCTCATCCCCATCATTCAATCTGACCATTCTTCTGATCATTTTATAGATGCCGACAGGCTCTCGACGCTATCTATGAGCGCCCTGATTGAACAGTTTTTAAAATGCCTTTCTCGCCAGCGCTGTCTGATTGTACTAGATGGATTTGAGAGATTGTTTGACAGCCATCAACCTGACAATTCTCAAAAAAATCAGGCATCCATTCCGACCTTCGATGCCAAGCGTCGGCAGCAGGCTAGCTCTTATAGGGCTGGATTCGAGGCTTACAGCGAGGTATTGAGCGCGGTGATTGCGCCCCATAAAGATGTCGCTGGAGATTCAGCTAGAGATTCAGCTAAAAGCACAGGCCATACAAGCTGTCTTATATTGACTAGCCGTGAGAAACCGCGAGAGCTGCTGTCTGTCCCTGTTCAGCATTCGAACGCTTGGCTATATACGCTCAGCGGATTGAGAAGCGCTGACGTGAAGCAGCTGTTGGAGAGCTTCGAGATGGCTGCCTCACCGGCTGATTATGAAGCGATTACGGATCGCTATTGCGGGCATCCAATGGCTTTGCGAATATCGGCTAACATTGTTAAAGATGTTTTTGATGGCAGTATTGCGGACTTTTTGGATCAGGAAATTTCTGTTTTTGATGATTTGCGAGGCGTGATTAAAACGCAGTTTAAGCGACTGCCGCCGATTGAACAAGAGGTGATGTACTGGCTAGTGGTTAACCATCAGCCCTGTACGCTAATTAGCTTAAAAAAAGACATTGTTTCTGAAGATCATAAGCAAAATTTGCTCTATACATTGCAGTCTTTAGAAAGACGATCTTTGGTTGAGGTTAGACGTTCTGGAGGAATCTCTTTTCACCTTCATCCGATGGTTTCTGAGTATGTTCTCAATCGCTTTATTCGAGCCATTTTTTCAGAGCTAATGCGGGGCTCTTTGGATCTGTTTAACAGTCATGCTTTGATGAAGGCCGATGCTGAAGATGAGCTGCGTGAGTTCCAAAAAGAGAACATTGTTGAGCCTGTTTTAGAGCGGC
Source organism: Phormidesmis priestleyi (assembly GCA_003242115.1). Lineage (GTDB taxonomy): Bacteria > Cyanobacteriota > Cyanobacteriia > Phormidesmidales > Phormidesmidaceae > Phormidesmis > Phormidesmis priestleyi_A. The sequence goes on along the minus strand of QBMP01000224.1, from coordinate 2,337 downwards.
TAAAAAACCATTATAAGAGTCTTGATTCAGTCGATGAGCAGTTAAGCGATCGCCTGAGTAAATTTCGTCAAGAAAACTATCATCGACTGGGCTATGCAGGCGGCAACTTTGTCAATTTGCTCGTGCAGCTTTCGCAGGGCCAAAGACTCTCTTCCAAAGATTTTTCTAAAATGACCATATGGCAGGCTTATTTACAGGGTGTGGAGCTGAGAGACGTAAATTTTAACCGCTGTCAGCTAGATCGCTCTGTTTTTACAGAAACGCTCAGTGATGTGCTGACACTGGCTTTTCAGGACTCTTTTCGGCAGCCACTACTGGCCTGTGGGGATGCAAATGGCAGCGTGCATCTGTGGGAGATGCCGCTCAGCTTGCCAGCGACTAGCAGATCACCCAGTGGTCAAAGTAGCGATCAGTTAGAGAATTCACCTAGTGCTCCATCTAGCCCTCTCTCGGCAGCCATAGCGGGGGCAAATGCTCAGGGGCAAAAGTACGCTGAGTGGGAAGCGCACAGTGGTTGGGTCAGAGCGATCGCGTTTATTCCAAAGCGATCGCTCCTAGTCACAGGCGGCGACGATAGCCGACTGAAGCTGTGGCGATTGCCGACAGCTCAGTGCGCCTTAGCCCAGCCAGAACAACTATGGCAGCGTCCTGCTGAAGACTGGATTCACGCGGTGGCAGTGAGCCCAAATGGAAAGATTATTGCCAGCGGTAGTGGCGATAAAATTACGCTGCATCATGTTCGTAATGGCCAAGAGATTTGTCAGCTTGGTAACCGAACAGATGGTCAAACGGATGACCAAATATATGGCAACAGCCACATCAGTCACGGTGTTTGGGATAAAGCGCCTCAATCAATGCAGCGGGCAATGCAGGGGACAGTGCAGCAAAACCGGATTAGAACCCTTGCTTTTAGCGCCGACAGTAACTGGTTAGCAAGCTGTAGTGATGATCATGTGATTTGTCTGTGGCCTTTGAAATCACTAACCTTACTCATGTCTGGGAAAGAGAACTTATCTAATTTATCAATTTCGCCGATGTGGTTAAAGGGTCATAAGGGACTGGTGCATTCAATGTGTTTTAGTCCGGATAGCGCTTTGTTGATTAGTGGTAGCGAAGATAAAACGGTTAGGGTGTGGGCAGTGGCTAGCGGTGAGTGCCAGCAAACACTGCGTCGGCCTAATGATCGAGTTCGCTCTGTGGCTATCAGCGCTGACGGTCGTTTTTTAGCGACTGGTGGCGATGACTGCCGGGTGACGCTGTGGGATCTCAAAACACTCAATCTGCTTAACAGTATTTCGACGCAGAGCAGTCGCATTTGGTCGGTGGCTTTTCATCAGCAGGGTGAGCGTCTGACGCTAGCGGCGGGCGGCGACAAGCAAACTTTAATGCTCTGGCAGGTTTGTTCTAACCAAAGACAGCGATCGCGCGATGGTAAAGATAAATCAGCTTATTTGCGACGCCTAAGAACCTATCGAGGCTACACCAATGGAATTCGGGCGGTGGCTTTTTTAGGCGATCGCCGGATCACCGGCGGTGGCGACAGCGGCGATCTATCGGTTTGGGATACTGAAACCCATAATCGCAAAGCGACTTTATCACTGCATCACGGTCGGATTTGGGCGATCGCAGTAGACTTGCAAAATGCCCGTGTTGCAAGCGGTAGCGACGATCATACAGTGCGACTGTGGGATGCCAACACCGGCCAGTGTCTGACGACTTTAACAGGACACAACAACTGGGTGAGAACCGTAGCATTTAGCAGCAGGGGTCGTTTTTTGGCGAGTGGAGGCGACGACGGCACCATTCGGATTTGGAATACGGCCTCTGGATTTTGCCTTAAAATTCTGGAACAGCAAATTCTGGAACAGCCGGTTCATTGGATTCGCTCTTTGAGCTTTAACCCCAAAAACAATCGCTATTTGATCAGTGGCGGAGACAATTGCTGTGTGCAGCGTTGGAACAGAAAAGAAGCAAGCGTAAAAACGCTGTTTCAGCATCAGCGCCGCGTGTGTTCAGTGGCCTACAGCCCAGACGGGCGAATGATTGCTAGTGGCAGTGACGATGCGACAGTAATACTTTGGGATGTTGAAAAAAACGAGATTTATCGGCAGCTAGAACCCAGTGAACTAGGCATTAAAGCATTGGCCTTTAGTCCAAATGGCCATTACTTAGCGGCAGGTGGAGAAGATCAGCTAGTGTATGTGTGGGATTTGAGAGCTGAGAACCTAGAGAATCACTGTTTTACCTTTCGCCCTGAAGACTACAGAGGCATTGCGGGCGGGATTCGCTCAGTCGGCTTTAGCCCTGATAGTCAATTTGTTATCAGCGGCGGGGCCG
>QBMP01000223.1:6392-7389 GCA_003242115.1 Phormidesmis priestleyi | reverse complement strand
ACACAAAGCTATGCAGCTTAGGCTCAATCGCTTCAGCCTGATCGAGTTGGGCTTGAGCAATTTCAACGGCGCTGCGTTCTTTGCTCGTAAGCTGTTGGTGCAACTCGCGGATGGCTGACATAAAGGGTTCCTCTGTTCCGGGGCGCTAGCTAGCGCTGGCATGGTTTTTGGCGAAAGGCTTTAGCATAGCTAGGGTAGCAGATAGCCAGTGAGCTAAGTTGCTCTGCTGCCAGATGACTGACCAGATGACTGACCAGATGACTGACCAGATGACTGCCAAATAACTGCTAAAGGTAACCTGTGTGATTGCAGGAGCTGACATTTGGATGTATAAAGCTGATAAGTAGTATTACATTTTATTCAAAATGGGCGAGTGGCTTCTATAGATGTCTGGATTCTGGTATGCCGCTGCGATCGCCACCACCTTTAGCGCTCTTTTCAGCCTTATCATCGGGTTCAATCAAGCGTCCTTTGCGCCGCAGGCCGCAGTCGGCAATCTGAAAAAAACAGCCGCCACTACAATTCCGGACAACAAGAGCGATCCGTCTGCGCAAACTTACAATCAGGCGCTTGAACTAGCTAATCAGGCCGTTAAAGCTCATCAGGCGGCAATCGCTGCCAGTAAAGCTGGTGAAGCTGCTCGCAGCCTGTCATTTGCTCGGCGTGAGCGCAGCCTATGGCAGCACACGCTTAGCACGTTAGGCAAAATTCCAGCCAAATCAGAGTGGTACCAGCAGGCTAGCGAAAAAAAGACGCTTTATTTAAGACTATCCGCTAACGCTGAAGCCAAAATTATTGATGGCGACAGCGACTTTCTCGCTGAAATTGTGCGCACCGCTGGCATCGATCCGAGCTTAGTGCACATTACGCTGTGCCAAATTGAGCCACCCCAAATTGAAGCCTCGCGCCGAGCTGTTAAAGAAGGCCAACAGAGTAATCCAACTGCTTATGCCGATCAAGTAGTGAGCGATCGCTGCCGCGAACACCAAGGCAATCA
>QBMP01000223.1:0-6382 GCA_003242115.1 Phormidesmis priestleyi | reverse complement strand
GTTGTTTTGATGCACAAAGTTACCACTGAAAATATTGACCTCAATCAAAAAGTTTTGATCGATCCCGGCAACTTTACTGAAAATGCCGAAGAAGCTCACATCGACATCGGCCAGTCATACGCCTTGCGCGAAGTCATGGCCCGGATGATCAACGAAAGCAATAACATCGCCACGAATCAGCTAATCGACTATCTAGGTCGCGAATACTTAGCCAAAACCCTCAGCCAGCTAGGCTACAGCCAGACATTAGTAGATCATAAACTAGTAGGCGATAAAGCCATGCCCGCAAACGCCGGGACGCTAGCCAATGAGCTGACGAGTAATGAAGTCACCACTATGATGGCCAAAATTTACAGCCTCACAGCCCCCGGTGATGAAGAACTGCTCCATGCCTTGCTCAACCAGCGCGACCTAGAACTTGGCTACGCGGGGCTCAAAGATCTGGGGCCAAATGTGACTTGGCTCGGCGAAAAAACAGGTCAAAACAATCAGCTTATTGGCTCTACCCTAGCTGTCAAAATTGGCCTCAACCGCTATGCGCTAACCGTTGCGATTGACGGCGGTGGCGACCCGTACGCGATTCAACAAATTGTTCGCGGCGTCGCCACCTACATTTTAGAAACCGGCCCGTTAGTCAGCAATTTAGCGATTTAACAGGCTCCATACTACAAGGTGATATACCCTACATACAGGCTCCCTATGAACCGCTAAGGTATAGCAGACAGCAGTTTAGGACAGAGCCTTACTGCGTTTTTTTGAAGCTTCTCTCTGTAGGAAGACTTCTTTGCCACCAGAAAAGCGCATAGATATACCGATCCCCCCTTGCCAACTGGCAGATACAAGCAGACACTTAAATGTGAAGTAAGGGATGCCTATTTTCTTAAGCTAAGGTTGATGTTGTGAAACGAGTTCTTTCAATAATTTTGGGTGGTGGCGCGGGCACCCGCCTCTATCCGCTGACAAAATATCGGGCAAAGCCTGCGGTTTCTTTAGCTGGAATGTACCGCCTGATCGATATTCCAGTCAGTAACTGTTTAAATTCTGACATTTTAAAAATCTATGTGCTTACCCAGTTCAACTCGGCTTCGCTGAACCGGCACATTGCGAAAGCCTACAATTTTTCGACCTTTAGCGATGGCTTTGTCGAGGTGCTAGCAGCTCAGCAAACGCCCGATAGCCCAAGTTGGTTTGAAGGCACAGCCGATGCGGTACGCAAGTACATGTGGATGTTTGAAGAGGCGGATGTGGATGAATTTATCATTCTCTCCGGCGATCACCTCTATCGCATGGACTACAGCGACTATGTACGCAAGCATCGAGAAAGTGGCGCAGATGTCACGCTTTCAGTGGTGCCGATTGGCTACAAGACGGCTTCGAGCTTTGGCCTAATGAAGGTAGATGAAAATAATCGCATCGTAGAGTTTTCTGAAAAGCCCAAAGGCGAAGCGCTCGAAGCGATGCGGGTGGATACAACGGCGATGGGCCTGTCTCCTGAAGAATCTGAAGACAAGCCGTTTATTGCTTCTATGGGCATTTACGTGTTTAAAAAGCAGGTGCTCATAGACTTGCTCAATAAGTACCCTGAGCAAACTGACTTTGGTAAAGAAATAATTCCGGCTTCAGCTCGTGATTACGATGTGCAAGCCTATCTCTTTAAGGGCTACTGGGAAGATATTGGAACCATCGAAGCCTTTTATGAGGCCAATATTGCGCTGACTGATCAGCCCAATCCGGCCTTTAGCTTTTATAAAGAGGATGCGCCGATCTATACGCGATCGCGCTATCTCCCTCCCAGCAAACTGCAAGACTGCCATATCACTGAATCCATTGTCAGCGAAGGCTGTCTTTTGAAAAAGTGCCGTGTTCACAAATCCGTAATTGGGCTGAGGCAGCGCATTCACGCCAACTGCGAAATCGATCATTCGCTGATTATCGGCTGCGATTATTATGAGTCGATGGATGAGAATGGCGAGTTTGATAAGGGCGACAAAATCCCGATGGGCATCGGTGAAGGCTCGATTATCCGCCGCGCCATCATCGATAAAAACGCCCGGATTGGCCGCAACGTACAGATTATCAACAAAGACAATGTAGAAGAATCTGAGCGCGAAGCCGATGGTTACTATATCCGTAGTGGCATTGTGGTAGTGCTGAAAAATGCCGTGATTCCGGATGGCACTATCATTTAAAGGCATATATCTAAAGGCAGATAGTTAGCGACAGATATCCAGTGGTTGACAGCGCGATTGATGACGCCAATAGAACACTAATAGAACAATTTATGCACTAGGGGTTCACGGTTGTGGGCCCCTATTTTTTTGGCGATGTTTGCAGCATTTTTTGGGCGATCGCCGCGAATGTGAGGACTTGCCAACCTTAGTTTCGTGACAGCAAGCATCTCTGGTATATTCACGATTACTCCCTGGTTTGAAATCAACTCATGACGTCGGTTAACCCCGCCTCCGAAGATTCCGAAGATATAGACAAAATACCGGCAGAACCGCAGACACCGCAGACACCACAAGAACGCTACGCCGAACAGCTCTATCAAGATATTGAGCGCCTAGAAGCGATTAAAGCGAGTTTGCAGGCCAATATTGCCACCCTTCAATCTGACTACAAGCGGCTAAAATCAGCTGTGCAGGCGGCTGAATCAGCCGTACAGGCAGAGACTCAAGCTGGCGCTCTAGCAACTTTAAGCGCCAGCAATCTAGGGCCGCGATTGCCTGGAGAACCGGCACTTTCTGGGATGCTAGGTCAACCAACAGAAGCCGCTTCTATCTACGCTCAGCCCATTCATCTACCGATAACGACGGCTGCTTTGGGATCGGAGCGCGAGCAGTCGCTCAATGGCTTTTATACCCAAGGTTTGAGCCCTCAAGCGAAAGCGGACTTACGTAAAGGGTTGGGGTTGAGTGCGATCGCGACTGGCTTGGTCGCTTGGCATTTTGGTGTCGTCAGCGCGTTAGGACAAGGCGGCAGTTGGCTAGGGGTGAACATCGGTCAGTTGGGCACAGGGTTTGTGCCTGCCGTTGCCCTGCTGTGGCTGAGAATGCTGGTGACTGTACCTATTTTGATTGCCTTAGCGACCCAGCTATATCAAGATACCTGGGAAGATATTCAAGACTGGGTTTACAGCCGCGATCAGCTATTGATTTTGCTGATTAGCAGCGGAGTCGCCCTCTTTTTCTCACAGGTGCTGCTCTATCAATGCCTCAGTAACATTGGCCCTGGCTTAGGGGCTGTTTTGCTCTTTCTCTATCCGCTTACCGCCGTGCCTTTGGGTAAGCTCATGCGTCAAGAGCGCGATCTTTCGGGGCTAGGGTTACTAGGGTTAGTTGCGATCGCGATGGGCGGGCTTTTAGCGATTCGGCCTATTCTCAGCTCAAACGTCGCTCAGGCCACTGCCCAATCTACCGTCCAGTCTACGGGCGCAGTGCCCAATGCCATTTGGTTAGGGCTTTTAGCTAGCCTTGCATTTAGCCTTTACATCGGGCTGACTCAGATCAGCTACCGGCAGCAGTGTCATCCCATTCCGGTGAGCATTGCTCAGCTTTCTACAGTCGCCGTTCTCAGCAGCATTGTACTTCTGGTAAAGCCACTTAAGCTCGTCGATATTAGCTGGCTGAGTCTCACTTTTTGGGGCCTATTGCTAGGGCTGACGATGACATTGGTGTACCTATTGCAGTACGTTTTGCAGTCTGGCAATTTGCGTATAGTCGGCGTCTACACAGCGATGGTCGCAGCGGCAACGCCCTTAGCTGCGGTCATGATTGGCTGGAGCTTTGACCCGACCACTACCTTTGAAATCATTCAGTGGACAGGGACGCTGCTGGTTTCGGTGGGCGGCATAGCCCTAGCTCAAGACAAGCTCAAGCAGTCGCAATAAAAACGGAGAGAGAGGGATTCGAACCCTCGTTAAAGTTACCCCTAAACAGCATTTCCAGTGCTGCGCCTTCAACCACTCGGCCATCTCTCCTAATGGGCCAGCAACGCGCCGATTAATTGCGCCTTACAAGCTTTGCCATCCTATCAAATATCGGGACATGTGCTGAACTCTTTTCGGACGATTGCCGGGTAATTGTCAGTCAATTGTCGGGCGATCATTGAGCGTTCATCATGTAATCATAGAGAAGCCCTTTCGTCCACTTCATGCGCTCATGGCCGAAATCTACACTATTCGCATTCACAATCGCCAGCAGGGCACTGACTATACGGTGCAGGTGCCGAGCGATCGCTACATCCTTCAGGCCGCCGAAAACCAAACTGCCGACCTTCCCTTTGCCTGTCGCAACGGCGCTTGCACCACCTGCGCCGTCCGCGTGCTTTCCGGCCAACTCGATCAGCACGAAGCGATGGGCCTCTCGCCCGATCTGCGGGAACAGGGCTACGCACTGCTCTGTGTCAGCTATCCCCGCAGCGATCTCGAAGTCGAAACCCAAGACGAAGATGAAGTCTACGAGCTTCAGTTTGGCCGCTACTTCGGTAAAGGCAAAGTCCGCTTCGGCCTCCCTTTGGAAGACGATTAAGTCCCATGACCTACTCGTTTGACTATTCACCCACAGACCTGCAACGATTCCTCGATGTCGCCACCGAAGCCGCCTGTGCGGGTGGCGCGGTGCTTCAGCACTATTGGGGCAACCTTTCTAACATTCGTCAAAAAGGTCGCCCTGGCGATCTGGTTACCGAAGCTGACCAAGCCGCCGAAAAAGAAGTCTTGGCCGTTTTGCGTCTGCACTTTCCTGACCATGCCATTCTCGCCGAAGAGTCGGGCAGCATTGGCACGGAAACCAACGGCCTACTCTGGGCCGTAGATCCGCTCGATGGCACCACCAATTACACCCATCAATACCCCTTTTGCGGTTGCTCAGTGGGTCTATTGATCGATGGGAAACCCATCGTTGGCGCAATTTTTGACCCGGTTCACAATGCCCTATTTCGTGCGGCCAAAGGCTTGGGCGCGACCTGTAATCGTGAGCCCATCAGCGTTTCTAGCACTGCCGCGTTAGCCGATAGCCTGCTGGTCACCGGCTTTGCCTACGACCGCCGCGAAACCATTGACAATAATTACGCCGAATTTTGCCATCTGAGTCATCTCACTCAGGGCGTGCGTCGAGGCGGCGCAGCTTCGATGGATTTGGCCTATGTCGCCTGCGGGCGGCTAGACGGCTATTGGGAAAGAGGGCTCTCGCCGTGGGATGTCGCCGCTGGCGTAATTTTGATCGAAGAAGCGGGCGGAACAGTGAGCGCTTATGACCAAAGCCCGTTTGATATTCGCTCAGGACGGATATTAGCGACCAACACTCAGTTGCATGGTGATCTGAGTGCAGCGCTAACAAGCGTTAAGCCGCTAGCGCGGTTTGCACCAGAGTTGAGATAGGAAATAATTAGAATTCAGATCTCTTCTTCAGATCTCTTCTTCAGACTTCTTCACTTTGGTAAAACTGACTGCGACTGAGCGTGATTTCACCATAGCCAGGAACCCAAGCAACCCAGTCTCCCGAATCAATCTCACAGAGCAGCAGCGCTTCATGGTGGCTATAGTCAGAAGGCGGATTGCGCAACGCTACCCACAGATCGCTTTCGGGCTGAAAAGTAGCGGTCTCTGAGGCTAAAGCAGTAGGAGCAGATGCCTGAATAGTCATTAAGCTGTTGGACATTTGATCAATAGCCCTAATAAAGTTTCTGTATTCTATGTTACAGAAAAACTTTGCAGACGGTGGTTTTGTCTTAAAAATTATAAATAGTTCTTCCTTTAGTCTAATCAAAAGCTTTTCTCAGATAGCTTCTGATATAGCAGTGAGCGGGTGTGTTTGGACGCTGCGAGTCGCTTGATCAGCTGCTATAGACAGATCTGGGCTGAATGATCTAGCCTTATTAACTATGCAGCCAACGGTTCCGATTCAAAAAGATTTGGTGTTAGTAGGCGGGGGGCACAGCCATGCGCTAGTGCTGCGCCAACTGGGCATGAACCCTTGGCCTCAAGATGTGCGCCTAACGCTGATTACAAATTTGACCGACACGCCTTATTCGGGCATGTTGCCCTGCCATATTTCTGGCCTTTATGACTTTGACACGGCCCATATTGACTTACGGCCACTAACGCGATTTGCTCACTGTCGGCTGGTGATGGATGAAATGGTGGGGCTGGATTTGCAGCGGCAGCAGGTGCTGTGCCGTGAGCATCCGCCGCTGGCTTTTGATACGCTTTCGATAGATATCGGCAGTACGCCAGCCAAATCTCAAGTTCCTGGCGCAGCGCAACATGCGATTCCGGCTAAGCCAGTGCCAGATTTGCTGAAGGCTTGGGCTAGCTATTTGGCAAAGCTGGAGCAAGATTTGGCCAGTAATCCTCAAAGAAAGGCGACGATTAGCATTGTGG
>QBMP01000222.1:3038-10746 GCA_003242115.1 Phormidesmis priestleyi | reverse complement strand
CACGGGATCGTACTTAATGTCTGCGCCAGCGGCTCGGATCAGGTAGCCGTTGGTATCGGTGCTGCGACCGCAAATACCGGAAAAGTCAGGCAGCTGTGAAAGCAATGGCAGCACGACGGTAGGATTGGCACCCACGGTGCTAAAGCAAGGCGGCTGCGCGACTTTTTGCTCAATGATCATTAAGCCATAGCGCTGGGTGCCGCCGATGCGGCTGGTGGGATTGGTCGATAAAATGTAGGGCGCTTGGTCGGTTTCTTCCATGCCAAACTGTGAAGCTTGAGCCAGTTGAATGGGGGCGGCATTTGCGCCGGTAACTTGAGCCAATACCGTTGGAGCATTGCTGGCGGTAATCGCGATCGCAGCAGTTGCCAACGCTGCTATTGTCAAACGAAAAGGTTTCATCTTTTGCATGTCCTTAAAAAAATAGTAGATTTCACGTAGATTTATAGTGATCGGCGATCGCAAGAGCGCCAACACCCAGCGCTCAACGTCCCAGCATCAAACGTCTTCATTAAACTTGAAATGTGTCGATTTCGGGAATATTTCAAGTTTTCTTGATTTGTTTAGTTCATAGCGACAGTTAGCGACAGTTATGAACGGTTCCCAATCACCTTAAAACAAGCTTGTGAGATGCCTGCCAAATGTTCACCGATATTTACCCATCAGGGATTTTTCCGGAAAATACGGCCACAGCCCAGAATTGAGTTTTGGATTTAACGATGTGTGAGCAAACCATGTGTGAGCAAGCCATGTGTGAACAGATGTGTGAACGGTTGTCAGGCATTTGCCCTTAGCGCTTGCCACCTTCATAGTCTGTCTGACACCATAGATTTGAAGATCTGAAACTATAGATCCAGGCTCATAGATTCTGACCCCTTGTAAGCAAGCATCCATTCAAAGCCATAAGCCCACTTTTGTAGGTCACCTGTACGTCATGTATATAGAGATAATTGATTTGATTCGTAGTTGCGATCGCGCTAGGGTCGATTTCGCAGTCGGCACAGTTCTGACTGCCGCTATCACCGGATTAGCGGTTGCAGTCGCCAGCCCTCAGGCCGCTCAAGCCGCCGATGAAGCCGCCATTCAGCGTCTGATTGAAACCAACGAATGCCCAGGCTGTGACCTACATGAAGCCGACTTCCGCAGGCTCGATCTGTCGGGAGCCAATTTAGCTGGTGCGGATCTTGAAGGCGCTAACTTTTACTATGCCAATCTAGACGGTGCCCAGCTCACAAATGCCAACTTGATTGACGTTAACTTTGGCTACACCAGCGCCCAAAACACCGTTTTCGACGGTAGCGACCTGCGCTACGCCGTTTTCACTCGCACCAATTTGAGCGGCGCATCAATGATCAAGACCGATCTGCGTGAGGCTTACATCAACGGCGCGATTTTTACCAATACGCTGCTCAACAACGCTGACATGCGAGATACCCTATATACCGACGCCGACTTTTCGCAAGCCGACTTATGCGGATCGATCACCTGGGCAGGACTTGACTATCGCCGAGGCTGCACCGTCGCTGTGCCTACAGAAATTGACGATCCCTATTAAAGCCTAAAGCCAGTAAAGCTAGCCGCATCAGCTCACAGATTTCTCTGTCTGGCCGTGTCTAGCCATTTCCGGAGACCTATTAAGCTCCTTACTGTGCCACCAGTTTTTTACCTCAGCCGACAGCGGATGCGTATACAGAGTCATCACAATCGGCTCACTCCGATAGCTTTGACCGACGATTTCAACGCAGTAGGAAGGCTTGGTGCGGGTTGCCAAATCCGCGATTAAACGACGGCCAATCCGCCGCCAGCTCGGTTCTTTAGAGCGCCACTGCAACCGGCAGCAGGGCCAAGGCAGCTGTTCGCGATCGTACAGGCGGCAGCAGGGGCCAATCACCCGGTAGGTGAGGTGCGCGCCGGGGCTTTCAAACAGGTAGCCAGTAGGCCAAGGGTGGGCGCTGGCGCTCAAGGGCTCAGCAGACGGATTCGCAATAGCTTCGGCACTGTGTAATCGATAAGAGCTAGCATTCATGGAAGATGGCGTATGATCGATGATAAGGAAAAGGGTCGCTGGGTCGCTTTTTTTACTGAGCGTTTACTGAGCGTTTTTAGAGAGGGTTAAGAAAATGTCAGCAGCTGAGCCATTGGAAAAGCCATTGGAAAAATCACTAGAAAAGCCATTGGGAAAAATTGATCCGAAGGTGAGCGATCGCATCTGCAAACACATGAACAAAGATCACGCCGAAGCCGTCCTTACCTATGCCCATCGCTACGGCAACCAGCCTTCAGCCACCGCTGCCACTTTAACCGCCATCGACGACATCGGCATGGATCTGACCGCCGAAGTCAACGGCGAAACCCTGCCAGTGCGCATCGCCTTTGATCAGCCCCTCAAAGACGCCACCGATGCTCACCATACCCTAGTCGCCATGCTCAGGCCATAGAATCAAACTCTAAAAGCAAATTGTGTAGATGACGACCGTTAATGTTCATTTTTTACCGGATGATGTGCTCACTACCGCGAAGCCAGGGGAAGCTCTCTTAACGGTTGCGAATCGGGCAGGAGTACAGATTTCCACAGGCTGCTTAGTGGGCTCTTGTCACGCCTGCGAAGTCAAGATTACCGGCGAATCGGAGCCCATACTGGCCTGCTTGCAGGCGATTCCTGACGGCAGAAACTTCATAGAAGTTCAGGTATTTAATGACCCCACGTGGTAAAGCTATAGGTAAGCGCTCTATACGTAGACTCTAAAAAACGTCAAATAAGGAGATAGACGCTAAAAGGCACACGAGCAAACCCTAATCAGTTCGGTTGCCATTCGGTTTCACACCATAGGCGAACGTAAAGTGACTTGTTACATTAAACCTACAGATAAGCGAAGGTATCAGCATGGATGATGTCACCGGGAGACTGCCAGAAATAACCGACTCTAGATCGGCTCAAGACAATGCACTGCTCAGCTACGTCAAAAGAATGGACCCCGATACCATTACGCAGCTCTCCCGCCCGACCTCTGCGGAAGTTATGCAGGTCATGGAACACAACGTCGTGGGGCTATTAGGCGGCTTGCCCTCAGCCCACTTTGACGTATCAGTCACTACTAATCGTGAGAACTTAGGCCGTCTACTAGCTTCGGCGATGATGAGCGGCTACTTTTTGCGCGGTGCTGAGCAACGGCTAGCGTTTGAAGAACAGTTCACCGCTGCTTTTGACGACGAAGCTGCTCATGACTAGCCGCTAGCGGCCAAAAAACTAACGACCAAAAAACTAACAGCCAAAACCAATAGCCAAAAAATCAATGGCTAAAAAGCATCAGGCGGCTCGCCCGCTCCAAACGCCAAGCTCGGCATATACAAGCTCGACAGACACAGGTTTGTCGAGCTTGCCTGTTTCTGAGGAGAAAATTTCGGCGCTAAGGCATCAGCTACTCACTTGGTACGCCAATTCTGGCCGAGATTTGCCCTGGAGGCGTAGCCGAGATCCCTATCAAATATGGATCTCAGAAATTATGCTCCAGCAGACTCAGGTAAAGACCGTGATTCCTTACTATGAGCGCTGGCTCAAAGCACTGCCGACGGTAGCAGCCTTGGCTAGTGCCAATCAGCAAACGGTGCTAAAGCTGTGGGAAGGGCTAGGCTACTACGCCAGAGCGAGAAACTTACATCAGGCAGCTCAGCAGGTGATGGCTGAGTATGGCGGTGAGTTTCCGCCGAGTTTGGCGGGTGCTCTAGCGCTTCGTGGCATTGGCCGCACCACCGCAGGCGGCATTCTCAGCGCCGCCTTTAATCTGCCCGCTGCCATTCTCGATGGCAATGTAAAACGAGTGTTGGCTCGTCTGATTGCCCTACCGGCAGTGCCTAATCGAGCCCTTCCTCAGCTTTGGGCACTTTCCGAGCAACTGCTAGATCCTCAGCAGCCCAGAGACTTTAATCAAGCGATTATGGATTTGGGCGCAACGGTCTGCACTCGCCATCATCCTGTCTGTTTGATCTGCCCTTGGCAAACCCACTGCACCGCGTACAATCAAAATGCTGTCACCGATTTTCCTATGACTTCACCTCGCCCGCCGCTGCCACACAAGCAAATCGGTGTCGCTGTCATCACCGACGACCAGGGTCGCATTTTAATTGATCGCCGCAAGCAAGAAGGCTTACTGGGTGGCCTTTGGGAATTTCCGGGCGGCAAAATTGAACCCAACGAAGGCGTTGAAGAATGCGTCAGCCGTGAAATCAAAGAAGAGCTGGGCATTGAGATTGAAGTCGGCACCCGGCTGATCACCATCGAACATGCCTATACCCATTTCAAAGTTACCCTCAATGTTTTTAACTGCAAACATCTTAGCGGTGAGCCTCAACCGCTCGAAAGCGACGAAGTAAAATGGGTCACCCTTGACGAGATTGATCAGTATCCTTTTCCGAAGGCAAACAGCCAAATTATTGACGCGATTAGGCGGCAGGCTGAGTCGGGATGAGGTTGCAGCGATCGCACTCCTCTCCACCTCAACCCGTATTCCGCATCCCAGCCGCGACTCCATTAATTGTCAGCAAAGCGCCGCGCAATAGTTCGCCTTTGCTGTAGCGCGATCGCACTCTACCCGTCACCGCATCATTGCCATACTCTCGCAGCCGTTTCAACAGCGCCACCTGCAAAAAACTCAGCGGCACAATCGAACCATTTCTAAGCTGCACAGAGCGCTGCAAACTCGGATCGCCATCTAATAGCTTCGTATGATTGGTAATATCGAGCACCACCTCGCGCGTGAGATAGAATTCACTCGCAATTTGATCAAACATCGCCTGAAAATCTTCGCGCTTGTCGTTGGTGCTGAGCTGACTCACATAGTGCTGCGCAATCTGTAAATCTACTTTTGCCAAGGTCATTTCTACCTTAGAAATCACCATTTTAAAGAAAGGCCACTTTGTGTAAAAGTAACGCAGCATTTCCAAATGCTCAGCCTGATTTTCATCAATAAATTCTTTCAGAGCAGTGCCAACACCATACCAAGAGGGCAGCAAAAAGCGCGTCTGCGTCCAGCTAAACACCCACGGAATCGCCCGCAGTCCGTCTAAATTGCGCTTGCCCTTACGACGCGCCGGACGGGAGCTAATTTGCAGTTGAGAAATCTCTTGTACGGGTGTCACCTGATGAAAAAATTCCACCAGATCAGGCTGCTCATAAATCAACGCTCGGTAGTGCTGACGGGAGCGGACGCTGAGGCGCTCCATAATCTCATTCCAAGGCTCAATGCTGTCAAAGCTGCTGCCCAGCACGCTGCCCTGAATCACCGCTGTTGTTACCGTTTCAAGATTATATAGAGCCAGATCCGGCAGGTTGTACTTAGACGCCAAAACTTCTCCCTGCTCAGTGATCTTAATGCGCCCATCCACACTGCGACCGGGCTGCGCCAAAATTGCCTCATACGCAGGCCCGCCGCCGCGACCGACCGATCCGCCGCGACCGTGAAAAATGCGCAAAGCCACGCCGTATTCGTCAGCGATCGCCTGCAACGCCTGCTGCGCCTTATGAATCTCCCAATTACTGCTGAGAAAGCCCGAATCTTTATTGCTGTCTGAATAGCCCAGCATCACCTCTTGCAGAGCCGTTTCAGCCGCGTCTGGGTCGGTTTTGGCTGCTGCCATTGCCGCATATCCGCCCTGTAGCATTGAGCGATACAAAGGCAGTTCCCAGAGCTGACGCATCACTTCCGGAGCCCGCCGCAAATCTTCAACCGTTTCAAATAAAGGCACTATTTTCAGCGCCCCGACGCCAGTCGCCGGATCGTACAGCCCTGCCTCTTTGGCCAAGAGCGCCACCTCTAGCAAATCACTGGCCGTGTGGCTCATGCTAATCACATAGCTCTGGCAAATGCCGGGACCAAATTCTTGATGAAGCCTGCGCACCATGCGGAAAGTAGCAATAATTTCGGTTGCTCTTTCAGAGAACGGCAGCTCACCCGGAATCAGCGGTCGGCGAGTGCACAGTTCCCCAATCAGCCAAGCATTTTTCTCCGCTTCACTCAGATCGTTATAGGGTTTATCGAGCACACCGAGATACTCAGTGACTTCGTTAAGGGTGTCAGAATGCTGCGTGCTCTCTTGGCGAATGTCGAGCTGAGCAAGGTTAAAGCCGTAAATTTCAACTTGGCAAATCAGCTCTTCAAGGTCTTGACACACTAAGCCGGTTTCTTTGAGATTGCTTTGGATGAGCTGAAGTTCAGCGAGAAAATCATCGCCAGAGCGATAGAGCCGACCGCTGGCGACATGGCTATCGAGGTTGATTTCCTGCTCTTGTAAATATTCGCCATGAATGAGCTTTTGCGATCGCGCCAACGTATTCTTCAGCCGATGTTCAATATAGGCCAGCTTTAGCCGGTAAGGCTCTTGCCGGTAGCGAATTGCCAGTTCGTCATAGATCTCCGGCATCTGCGTTTGATCTTGTTCTAAAGACTCCAGCAGATCGGGCAACACTTCGCTCCAGTGCAGCGAAAGGCTCAACAGGTGAGTCAGCTTACCGATAGAGTCAATGTATTTGCCAACGACCATATTGCGCTGAAAATTGGCCGTTTTCCAGGTAATTTGCGGGGTAACAGAAGGGTTGCCATCGCGATCGCTGCCCACCCAAGAACCAAACCGACAGAAGTTCTGACGAGGCGGCTTGAGATTGGGAAAAGTGCCCGCCAAAGCGCGGCAAATCCGCTGATGCAGCTGCGGAATCGTGTCAAACAGCACCACGTCAAAATAGTGCAGCGTAAAATCTACCTCATCGAGCACCGAAGGCTTAAACTGATGCAGCTCATCGGTGCGCCACCACAGCCGAATTTCTTCGACGAGCTGAGCTTGAAGCGCTTTTATTTCCCAAGATGAGTCTAGGCCGAGACTACGGGCACTCTCTTCTTCGCGATCTAGCTGACGCAAAATCGCCGAAATTCGCCGTTGTTTGTCGCGAATAGTGTGCCGCACAATTTCAGTGGGGTGCGCGGTGAAAACCAAGCGCACATCCAGCTGATCGAGCAGGCGCTGAATCATTTGAGGCGGTACATTCAGGCGCTTGAGGTGGGGAAATAGCCAGTAAAAAGTACCCACATCGCGGCCTGCTTCAGCGGTCGAGGAGGAGGCGTGGTTGCTTGCGGTCGAGCGATCGCTCATCTCCGGGCTCGAATGCCGACCGTCACGGCCATGATCACGGCCATTATTATTCTCAGCAGAAGCTCGCGCCGCGTCTTCATAAGCGGCTCGATACTGCTGCTGCTGCCCGCGCTGCTCATAGTGCTGCTCAACAATATTAATCAGCTGAAAGTAAAGCGCAAAGGCCCGCGCCATTTTAATCGCATCGCTGAGTTCTAGCTCTTCAATCAGCTGGAGCACGGGCGATGCGTCGGCGGCATTGGCCTGACCATCCGGGGCACAAAGCATTCGCAAACGAGTTAGCAAAGCCACCAGGGTNTTCTAAAACGGCTGCCCAAGTTTCTTCTACCCGTTTGAGCCGGTGACGCAGCAGCCAGTCGTGAGTAGCCACCGCCGGAATGACTTCAACGTCCGATACATCTAATACATCTGTCAGCGTCGTTGGCATAGTACCTGTCAAATAGGGGCCTGGGGCAAGATGGCATGGGGAGTGAATGAGCCTAGCGGGTGCAGCTTACTTCACTGCACCTTTTAAATTTAGGAGCACTGATTGGCCAGCTAACTGGCAATCATTCAGGCGCGATCGCTC
>QBMP01000222.1:879-2967 GCA_003242115.1 Phormidesmis priestleyi | reverse complement strand
TGATTGTAGGAGTTTTAGGCACTGTGCGGGATCTTTACCCTCAATACATTTGCTACATTTGCTCTGAGGATGGCTCTGAGGATCTGAGGATTCGCCCTTGGAATCTATTTCTCCTTGGAATCTATCTCTGTGAGCCCATTCTATCCGCCGATTCAGCTCCCCTTTTGTATTTGTTCATACCTTTAGGGCATCTGTATTATTCGTAACAAATGCTGCCCATTGCCAGTTTATCGCCCATTTACTGCTAGCTTTTAGGGTTCAAGCAGCGGCAGAATGGGGAGGCGATCGCCTCGAAACAGCTCTTCACTGGCCTCACCTAGATCACTCAAAGCGCTTGCCAAAGTGCGCTCTAGGAGCAGCAAACTCAGCAGCGGCACAGTCGTCAGACAAACCGTGATATCTACCGCTAACGGCAATGACTTGGGCAGATCCAGCGGAGATAGCACAGCGGGTTCGCGAAAAGATTGCATCAGATTTTCCTTCCGTTTTAGGTTTTAGGGGTTACAGTTGCTGTTTGAAGGCTTTAGAAAGCTATAGTTTTACAGCGGATACGTACGTAGTCGTAGGGATTGAGGCGTTGAAAGTTTACCGGCCGATCACATAAAATCTACTCGTGCAAAATGCATAGCAGTAGCCTAGAATGCAGCGAGCATGTGGCGCTCTATCAGCGTAGCGTTCTATTTCATTTGGGTTTCTTTAGGTCGTTTCTTCGGGCCTTTCTTTTGGGCTTGATTCCTTTGGCTCTTACTATTAGTTAAGCTAGTGCTCAATTAATAGGCTAACGCTATGGGTGAGCATCTGTGAAGCTAAGGTTTGTTCTCTATAGCTCTCTATAGCTACGTATGTTAGGTTATCTTCCGGAAACACCCACTCACGCCGATCCGGCGACATTGCTTCCCTGGCTCAAGGCAACGCTCTTGGGTTCGGATATGGACGCAATTCCTGAGCTTCACCTGAAGCTTAGGGGCAATATTTTGCATGTTTTGTGTGAGTTCGGCCAGGATGGGTCAAATCATACGGATCTATCAGCGCTACCGGCTTCGGTGCCCGCTCAAGACGATGTGCTATTGCGGTTAGTGCAATCGCTCATGGAGCCTGACATCAAGACCCAACTCGACCGTCAATTTCCACAGATTCACCAGGTTTATGTCTACAGCCGTCTAGCGTGTGAGGCCAAGCCGGTTTGGAGCGCACCGATCTACCTCAACCGATTGGAACAGCACCTTGAGCGGCTGATTGACCGCAGAGCTGATCGGCCACCCGTATCAGCCGCTTCATCCGACATCATTCACTCGTTTGATCTGTCCACTGAGCGACCCTCAGAAGTCTTAGAAGCCCCGGAAGTCTCGGAAACTCCAGAAGTCCCGGAAACTCCAGAAGTTTCAGATCTTCAGAGGGCTCGTCAAGGTGATTCAGGTGCGATCGCTCAATATCTCAGTGAAGCCCTCGGTGCCCTCAATGTTGGGGTCAAAGTCATTGCCCGGGTAGTTCCGGGTAAAGCCCGACGGGCTCAAGCCATCCCCAATGCCAACGGCGAACGAGATCTGGTTTCGCGGCTGTGGGTGTTTTGTGAGGCCAGCTACAGCCCAGATCCGCTGCTGATTGCCGAGCCAATTGCCGAGCGGCTTAGACGACTGCACCTCAAGCAATTTCAAGATGCCGTCATCACCATTCAGGTGACGGGCGAAGTCGCTTCTGACTGGCGGCTACGAGTCGATTTGACGCCGCCAGATATCATGCTGCGCGAATGGGCCAAATGGGGCGACTTACCGGCGATTTCTCGACTAGCCAACCAAATTTCTCAGCCCTATGGCCTCAAGCTGATTGCTGAGATTAAAAAAGAAACGCTGCATCTGATCAGCTATCCGTTAAAGTCTGGCAGTCACCCGCTTGAGCAGACTCGATTTGGCCGTGCCCAACTGGATGCCCAACTGGATATCGAAGCCCTAGTCAGTGCCCTCTCTCAACAGTTAAGCGCTGTAGCGCCCCAGGGTTTGCAGCGCGCCATGATCTACGGGCCTTCCACTGACGACATCAGCCCCGAATGGCTGCGTGGCCTCGATTTGCCCGCCACTCAGCAGCTTGACT
>QBMP01000222.1:0-869 GCA_003242115.1 Phormidesmis priestleyi | reverse complement strand
AAGGCAATCTCCCAGCGATCGCCTACAGCCTCACGAGAGCCCTCAACCCAGATATTAAAGAGCAGCTAGCAACCGGCGGCATTCGCGTCCAACTGCTGCTCAAAGACGATCTCATGCACGTTATGGCCGACGGGCCAGTGTGCCCACCCAAGCACGCAATCGTGCCGTTAGTCACCCAAACGCTGGCCCCCCTCAAAGCCGCTAATTCCGCAGCGTCTGAACCGGCCTTTAAGCTAGAAGGGCTGCGGCTGTATGGCCGTCGCGCCGGACAAAAACAGCCGATTTGGACACACGGCCATGACTACACGCCGCGTCAGCGCCTAGTGCCTGAGGCAAAACCAGAATTTGCCGCCTCAGAAGCTTACATCGGTGAACTCATCACCCCCATTAGCGAACAGAGCTTAACCGCCGATCTGGCCGGAACCTCTGACGCTGAAGCGGATGTCAAAGTAGGGTCGCTGCTGCTAAGAGCCTTGCAGTATGTCATGCTCAAAAGCCAAGCTTTTGTGCCTGCCGAAGCCGATGAGAACTTGCTCCCACAGCTCTCATCTCATCAACTGTCTGCTCATTTGCCGAGTGCGTTTCAAACTAAAGGCGGCAAAATGGCACTGCTTTGGGGCGCAGTGGGCTTGCTCTTGGCCGTACAACTAGACTTTTTGGTGGGCAAGGCTCTTCAGCAGGCTGCACAGCCACTGAATCGAACCGATGCTGTAGCGCAAGCTGGCCATGCAACTGGAATTGAGCGCGTTGGGCCCAATCGCTATCAAGATGATCTAGCTCGCTTGAACTGGGGCAAAGGGGAGCCTCTGACAGGTTCTGCGCCCGCAGCGGATGACAGCGACTTGATAGAGAGCAGCGATCGCCTGGAC
>QBMP01000221.1 GCA_003242115.1 Phormidesmis priestleyi | reverse complement strand
GGTTCTATTATTTAACACAAGCCCTGCGACTTATCTATAAGTCGCAGGGCTTGTGTCTGGGATATAAAAGTCTACGCTGGTGACTGGTCTTTATTGGCTACTTCCCATGCTGCTCGTACCAAATTAATTTCTTGATAGTCGTAGGTTTCGCCTGTGACTTCGCGAATGTTTCGCAGTGAGTGAGGGCCGACTTCTGCGATCGCGCTATTAATGACGCTCTGCCTTTCTGTAGATACCAATTGATCAATATCTACCTCATACCCCGCTTCAATGAGTTTACTCATGTGCCCGTTGATGGTGCTAAGCCTAACATCGCGCTGAAGGGCAATGTCGGGTAAAGAAAGGCCGCTTTGATAGAGTTGGTAGGTTGCAAGCTGCGTACTGGTGACCTCTGTTTGGTTGGCTGGTGTGTGTGTAGCTATAACCGCTGTTTCTGGGGATCTTTCCTCTAGTCCGTTTGCCTGGCAGAATTCACGAATGGTTTGAGTAAACGCTCCACCATATTGGACGAGCTTGCGGCTGCCAACGCCCGAAATTTTTGAGAATGCACCTGAGGTTTGCGGTCTGTTTTGAGCCATTTGCCTGAGGCTAGCGTCGGCAAAGACAATGTAAGGGGGAACAGATTGTTCGTCTGCCAGCTTTTTGCGAAGCGCTCTGAGCTGGCTCATCAGTGAGTTTTCTTCGTCAGTGAGTTCGGCGTTAGCTGCTTTTGCTGAAACTGCTGCTGATTTTTCTATTCGAGTTGAGACAGGGATTTCGACAGAAACAAGCTTTTTGAGAATTTGATTGCTGCTGGCGTTGAGCTTTAGCACAGAGTAGCCATCGGTGGTTTCATCTAAGTAGCCCTGGTGGATGAGGGCGCGGCAGAGCATTCGCCAATCATCGACGCTGCGATCTGCGCCGATGTTGTGAGTAGAAAGCTGGTCGTGGTTAAGCTCTAGGATGCGTTTTTTGCGAGATCCGCGTAGAACATCAATGATATGGTTCATGCCGAAGCGCTGGTCGCAGCGATAGACGCAAGACAAAAATTTCTGAGCTTCGAGTGTCCAGTCTTCTACAGGTGCTGGGTTGATGCAGTTATCGCAGTTGCTACAGGGTGCTTCAAAAGGTTCGCCAAAATAGCCAAGCTGAATTTTACGGCGGCAGACGCAGCTTTCGGCGTAGTTGATAATTTGGTCGAGCTGCTGTTGAGCGATCCGCTGTTCGCTGGGGTCGGCTTTTTGCCCGATTAGATATTTGACGGTATGTACGTCTTTCCAGCCGAAGAGAATGATGCAGTTGGCGTCTTCCCCGTCGCGTCCGGCTCGGCCCGCCTCTTGGTAGTAGCTTTCGAGATTGCGGGGGAGGTCGTAGTGAATGACAAAGCGAACATCGGGTTTGTTGATGCCCATGCCAAAAGCAACGGTGGCGACGATGATTTGAACGTCGTCACGAATAAATTGGGTTTGGTTTTTTTCTCGTTCTTCGGCGCTTAGTCCAGCATGGTAGGGCAGGGCGGAAAGGCCGTCTGTTTGCAGCTTGAGCGCAACTTCATCGACGTGCTTGCGGCTGAGGCAATAAATGATGCCCGAAGCTTTGACTTGATTTTGATAGTCATTGACAAGGCTGAGCAGTTGGTGGTAAGGCTGTTTAGATTTTTGTTTGACTTCGTAGTACAGGTTTTGGCGGTTGAAGCTAGAGACGTACACTTCGGGGTCATTGAGTCGGAGTTGCTGCACGATGTCTGTGCGGACTCTTTGGGTAGCCGTTGCGGTCAGCGCAATGACTGGAATTTGCGGGTAGCGCTGTTTGAGCTGGAAGAGCTGCCGGTAATCGGGGCGAAAATCGTGGCCCCATTCTGAAACGCAGTGGGCTTCGTCAATCGCGAAGGTACTGATGCCGATTTTTTGACTAAGCTTGTCGAGTAGGTCTGAAAATGCGGGAGTGAAAAGTCGTTCGGGGGCAACGTAGAGGAGCTTGATATTGCCAGAGAAGAGGGCTTGCTCGCGCGATCGCACTGCTTCACTCGAAAGCGTACTGTTTAAAAAGGTTGCTCCAACGCCGTTATCTTGTAAAGCGGTGACCTGATCCTGCATGAGCGCAATCAGCGGTGAAATCACAATAGTGACTCCTTCTCTGAGTAGAGCCGGTAGCTGATAGCAAAGTGACTTGCCCCCACCCGTTGGCATAATCACCAGCACATCTTGATTTTTAAGCACTCGCTCAATAATGTGGCGCTGATCGAAACGAAATTGGTCATGTCCAAAATGGTGTTTAAGGGCACTTTCCAATGAATCTAATGACGTAGATTGGAGCGGTTCGGCTGAAATACTCATGCAAAAAAAGTTTAGATGCCTAAAGGTACCCTTCGGCTGCAAGGTCTAGTCCAGCATAGTCAAAGATCGGGGAGATGATAAGACTTGCCTAACAACTCTCCATTAAAAAGCTCTGTGAAGGTCGCTGTGAAGGTTTCCACAAAGACAGATCGTAACCAAATACTGCTCAATTATTAAGTAATGTAACTATGCTGACGTCAAAGTGGCATAGAGTCTTGACAGCAAAGCGCCATCTCGCTATCTTGATATACATATCTGGGGCCACGTTATTCAAATCCGATATGCCAGTTAAGCAAGCTAAGCAAAAAGTCACGCTATATCTTCCAGACGAACTGCATCGGCAGTTCAAGATTCGCTCCGCTATTGACGGCGAAACAATGTCACTGATGGCGCAGCGGGCAATTGAGTTTTATCTGGACAATGTTGATCTGCTTGGGGAGAGTAGTGATGGCTGCGGCCAAAGCCATCGCATACATGCCTGCCCTAAATGCGCTGCTTCTGTGGCCATAAAAGGGGATGAATTGGATTTGATTCATGAGCACTCTGAGCCGGAGTCTCTGATACTGACGGATTTAGATCGAATTGCGGAACTGCGCAATAACTCAAAAAGCCCTGATGAAGGAGAATTGATTACTTGCTAGCAGCTGAATTTATTCTGAATAGATTTATTTGCTAAATAGTCTTCTTTTTGATTTTTGTTGGATCCGCTACCGAAAACCTGTTGTTTTTGTTCTAATCTGTTGTTTTATTGTAGATAGATAGTTAAGTCGTCTTAACTGGGGGCGTTCGCCATGAGAGAAGAGCTAAGCGTATTAATTCAGGCTCAATACCCGCTGATCTATCTGGTCACCTTTGAGGAGGAACGAGCAGAGAGGACAATCGCTGCTCTTGCCCAGCAGCCGCCACAGTCACAGCGAATGTATACTTGGACGATGACTCATGGCATGGTTGAGTATGGCCAAGAGAAGGGATCGGGTCAGCAAAACAATACGGTTTCTCCTCAGGCTGCTATCACTTGGGCCATGCGTCAGAAAGAGCCTAGCATCTTCGTCTTCAAAGATTTGCATCCCTTTAAAGATAGCCCTGAGGTGACTCGCAGCCTGCGCGATGCTGTTGAGAGCTTTCGAGGAACCCATAAGACTATCGTTTTGATGTCTCCAGTACAAGAAGTCCCTATTGAGCTAGAGAAAGAGGTTGTTGTTTTAGACTTTAGCTTACCTAATATGTCTGAGCTAAACCAAGTGCTTTCGGCTGAACTGGCTAAGTCTCGAACCGCGAGTATTACAACGGAAGGTCGAGAAAAGCTGTTGAAAGCTGCCTTAGGACTTACCCGCGATGAGGCTGAAAAGGTTTTCCGTAAGTCTCGGGTAATGGCAGGTCAGTTAACTGAGGGCGAAGTTGATATTGTTCTTTCTGAAAAGAAGCAGTTGATTCGCCGCAATGGCATTCTTGATTATATTGAAGAAGATGAAACGATTGACTCAGTGGGTGGATTAGAAGAGCTAAAGCACTGGTTAAAGCAGCGCTCCAATGCTTTTACCGAGCGGGCTCGTGAATACGGATTGCCTCAGCCTAAAGGCATGTTGATTTTAGGTGTGCCGGGGTGTGGTAAATCGTTAATTGCAAAAACGACCGCTCGACTGTGGGGGCTTCCCCTGCTGCGCTTGGACATGGGCAGAGTATACGATGGCTCTATGGTCGGACGCTCTGAAGCTAATTTAAGAGGGGCGCTGAGAACAGCCGAGTCGATTTCACCTGCTGTATTATTTATCGACGAAATCGATAAGGCATTTGCCGGTAGCGCAGGATCAGCTGATTCTGATGGCGGTACGTCTAGTCGTATCTTTGGTAGCTTTTTAACCTGGATGCAGGAGAAGACGTCGCCTGTGTTTGTGATAGCAACTGCAAACCGGGTAGAGCGCTTGCCGAGCGAGTTTTTGAGAAAGGGTCGATTTGATGAGATTTTCTTTGTGGACTTGCCGAATGAAGAAGAACGCAAGGAAATTTTCAAGATTCACTTGGGCAAGCGGCGTTCTGAAACAGAGCGGTTTGACTTTGATCAGTTGAGCAAGGTTTGTGAAGGGTTTTCGGGCGCTGAGATTGAGCAGGGACTGATTTCAGCAATGTACGAAGCGTTTGCTCAGGGCAGAGAGTTTACTCAACTCGATATTATTGCGGCTATTCGCGCTACGATGCCGCTTTCAAAGACGATGAGTGAACAGGTAACGGCTCTGCGCGATTGGGCTCGTCAGCGGGCTCGTCCGGCGGCTTCATCGGTGGCGGAATACCAGCGGATGGAGTTTTAACAGGCTTTTTCCTGCTCCTACAGGAAAAAAGACTAGGGCATTGTTCACTTTGATTTCATTTGGTTTCACTTTGATTTCATCTTGTCCGTGCTGCTAGTGGTTTACACAAAAGTCAGGTTCTATCCCATTTGATAGCTGACGGTTTTCGATTTCTAACCTCGTTGTCTCTCAATTTCTCTCCAGGAGGAAACTCAAAATGTCTCATTTTAGTACTTTGCGCACTAAGATCTCCGATGCTGAAATCTTGAAGTCTTCTCTCAGTGACCTCGGTGTGACTGTGAAGACTGAAGCTAACATTCGTGGTTACAACGGTCAAAACGTCCGTGCTGATATCGTTGCCGTGCTTGAAGGTGACTATGATCTCGGCTGGTCACGCAATGCTGATGGTTCTTTTGACTTGATTGCCGATCTCTGGGGCGTGGCTAAAAAGCACAACCAGACTGAGCTGATTAACTCAATCAATCAGAAGTATGCCGTGAATAAGACTCTAGCTGAGGTTAAGCGTCCTGGATTGCAGAATGCCAACGTGCGGCTTGTGCTTCAGTAAGCTGAACGTTCGCTTTTGTAGTGTCGTTCCGATAACTGAGATAGGCTGACTAACGGGTCAGCCTATTTTTTTGTTTATATCTGGCTTGAGTGGGCGCTGTTAATGGGTGACTAGCTAGTGGCTGATTGATTGAGGAGTTCAGCGATCGCTCTATGCTCAATCGGCGGCTCTGTGACAACCGCCTGACGAGTATCGGTAATCAGCCAGTCTAAAGCGGCGGCCTGTACATCAATAGAAGAGCCGGTTTTATCGACGCAATAGCGACCGAAGACCAGCTTGTCGACCAACCGAACGCCTGCGCCAATGCGAGAATATTCAAAAATGACGCTTTTATCAATGATAGTGCCACTAGAAATCAAGCAGTTTGGCCCAATCATGCTAGGACCTACAATAGTTGCGCCATCTTCTATTTCACTCATGCCGCCAATATAGACAGGCCCTTTGATATCTATGTTGTCCCAATTAGCTTTGACATTTAGCCCTGCAAAAACGCCCGGTCTGACCTCGTTCCCAGGAATGCCTACGCCTTTGACCTGCCCCGTCAAAACGTCTTGAATAGCCTGCCAATAGTCAGGTACTTTGCCAATATCTACCCATTCAAAGTCCATACGAATGCCGTAGAAAGGCGCATTCGCGGCGACCAGCTTAGGAAACAAATCGCCGCCGATGTCAAATTCTTGACCAGAAGGGATATAGTCAAAAATTTCAGGCTCAAAGATATAGATGCCGGTGTTGATATCAGTACTTAGCGCTTCTTCAACTGTAGGCTTTTCCTGAAAAGATTTGATCCGGCCGTTTTCATCGGTGACAACAACACCGTAGCTAGGCACCTGCTTTAGAGGCACCTGCTTCATCACAATCGTGGCGATTGATTTTTTTTCTTTGTGTTGTCGAACCGCTTCAGTGAGATCTAAATCAATTAGGGCATCGCCGCAAAGCACAATAAAAGTTTCGTCGAAAAAAGGAGAAAAATCTTGAATTTTTCTCATGCCACCCGCTGAGCCGATGGCCTCGCCTACAAGTTCGCCATCGGTGATGCGGCCTTCAAAAGAATAGGCTAGCTCTACACCAAAACGCTGACCGTCTCGGAAATAGCCTTCAATTTCGTTAGCTAAGTGGCTGACGTTGGCCATTATCTGAGTGAATCCGTGATTGCGCAGTAGCTCTAGCAAAAACTCCATCACGGGCTTTTGCATGATTGGAATCATAGGCTTGGGAATGGTGTAGGTAATGGGACGAACCCGAGTGCCTTTCCCCGCTGCCAAAATCATGGCTTTCATCGTTAGTGAGTCCTTGTGTTTGAGCTTTGTACTTGGCGGTATGGCGGCGCTGAGGTGCGCAAATCAATGAATAGATTAATGGGCAAATCGATGAGCAAGTGCTAGCAGCGCCAATATCACAATATCAATATAGCCTGCTTGAATTTGATATGTTATCAAAAAAGCCCCAGACCAATTGCAGGCTAGGGGCTTAGTTCAGAGGGAAGTCAAGCGTTACTTAGTAAAGCTCTTCTTCTTGGTGAGTTTGAATGGTGCAGTCAGAAGTGGGGTAAGCCACGCAGGTGAGTACATAGCCTGCTTCGATTTGGTCATCATCCAGGAAGGACTGATCAGATTGATCAACGCTGCCGGTTGTAATTTTGCCAGCACAAGTGGAACAAGCGCCTGCACGGCAGGAGTAGGGCAAGTCAATACCTTGCTCTTCAGCGGCGTCCAAAATGTACTCGTCTTCAGCCACTTCGATGGTGGTATTTAGATTTTCGGCTTCGTTAACCACCGTTACCTTGTAGCTAGCCATGCGAATATCCTCTCAATTTGTTTATCTATTGTTAACGTCTTTGGCTGCTAGCTCGCATTGCTCACTAGGTAGATATTAACAAGAGCGCATTTCGATACTACGAGAAAACCATTCCGCTGTGATCATCCTGGTTGGAATGGTTGAATGGTATTCGTAATCTAAATTTGTGGGTATACCCTGATTTACTTATGATTAATCCTTTTATAAAGCCAAGAGTATGACCTGAAGTGCCTTTGCAGAGGCTGATGTGGGGAGTTTATGAGAAGATCTTTGTGAAAATTTTATGGCCTTTATTTTATCAGTAATTCTTTTTAATATAAGTTTAGCTTATATGCAAATGTAGGTATAGATAGTAATAGAAATTTATTGTTGTTAAGAAGTTTTTATTGCTAAAGATATGGGTGCAAAAAATACGCTTAAAAGTTCTTTTCTAAGGTTGGTTTGAGTGTTTGAATTCGTTTTGAGCGGGGTTGCGTATGGCGGCTAT
>QBMP01000220.1 GCA_003242115.1 Phormidesmis priestleyi | reverse complement strand
CTCGCCCTGACTGGATAATTTTTCCTTTCTTCATCTATTTTGAGCGAACCGTGAGTTTATAGGCACTTAGTGTCGAATCGCTAATAAAAGTTCTTAGTATCGACAATTCGCTTATCTTCTGATTTTCGTAACCAAGGTCTTTCCGGATCGCTACAAGTATCTGACCGAGTAGCAGAATTAGGTCTTCTGAAGCTTTTATTTTTGGACGTTCTGTCTGGGTAAAGCCTGCTTGCCGAAATTCCATGAAGAGTTTCAGTACATCATCAGATCCCCATAGAATTAGTTCAGGAGTAATCTCGGCTTGAGTATTTGCTAATGACTCTTTGGATACAAGCTCACGACCTGGAGTTGGAAGGGTTGCATCAAATATATATTTGATCAGCTTGTCATATATCTCAGCTTTCATGGGAGCTTGAGCATTACGATTCTGTATTCGTAGATTGGCTGCAACTGTGATTAATGTACCTAGCAGCGCTGCCAACACTGTAATAAAAGCCCAAGGTGCCTGATTGAGTCCAATAAACAAAGCTCTAACTATTGAACCAATGACAGTGACAGCAAGTACACAAATGCCTATATTCTGCCAAATCCTATTACTAGCGGCCATTACTTCTCCTCATCGCCAAACGCACATAAAACCCTAAGAAAAGCCATATGGCTAGAAATTTTAACAAAGCATTATTTTCTTAGAGACGACTAACCACTCGTAACACTTCATAAAAGCAAAAGGCTCGTAGGTATTTATTATTGGAGAATACCTACGAGCCTTCAATTGCAAATGTCTAGCTGAATCGGAGCGGCGGGATTTGAACCCACGACCCCTACTACCCCAAAGCTCATATATACAGGAAGTTTTAACCTTTTTGTACTATTGCGGGCATCCTTTTAGAGTTCTGTAAAGTTTTTTTGATATGGCTGAACCAACGATTATTGACATATTTGGAGCGGGCGCTACTCAGTCAGCCACGACAATCACAATAAATAAAGCTGATCTGGCTAGTGTTGGCCTCACGGCTTCCGCATCAAACACCGCTGAGTCGTTGCTAGCTGCGATCGTGCTCAAGGCCAAAAGCGCTCTTACTCAAATGGGTTTCGATACGAACTCAGACCAATCAATTACGGTTGAGCGTGGCTTTGACTCTATTACCCAGAGAGATGATGGCTCCGGCTCTTTTATCTCTGTCGTACAAAACCAGCTAAACGTGAATCTACACAAAATATCTAATACGGCCATCAGCGCCAATGACTACTGATTATGTAATCAGCCCACAAGGAAACCGCTACACGTGTGAGAGAGGTGGGATGCTCTCTGGATATGCCACGAACGGGACACCGTACAGCTTTAACTGGGTCGGCACTCTAGAAGTTTTGCCAAACTGCGCAATAAGCTGGATGTCAGTATTCAAGATTAACGGTATTTGGTATGACCAAGGGTTTCCGTATCATTCCTGTGGTAGTCCTTTCTATTCGCTGAGAAATTTTACGGTTACCTGTGAGGTTACCTGTGAGGTGCGTCCTAATGGCACCCCTGAAACTGCGCTTAACCCGCTTAATCTTGCCGCCTGCGAAAGTGGCGTAATTTCAGGTGCCGGTGCTGATGGCACGCAATATTTCATTTCATTCGGCGGAGTAGTGTCGTTAGAGCCAACATGTGATCAAGCGGGATATTCCGCTGTACTTGTAAACGGCAGCTATCACACAGCAAATCTTGGCTTTAGGAATTGCGGAAGCCCCGTTTACGCCCTAAGGGATGTAGCGGTGGTTTGCGACGAGGCCAACAATTGCGCAGAGTGTTGCCGATCGCTGCTCCCAATCATTAGAGAGATCCGAATATGACGGCTGAATGTGACGCGCTGCGGGGCGAAATTCAGCGGCTGCGGCAGGAAGTGGCGGGGCTGGATCAACGCTATATGCTAGCGAGCGAGCGCCAGCCGATAAATAATTCGTTATCACGGCTCAACACAGGGCTAGACACTGTGAAGCGCGTAGCTGAAGCGGCCAAGGCATTGGCAGAGCTTGCTAAATCTATCGCCGATTTAGCAAGCTCTGTAGCGGGCGTGGCTGACAGCAAGGCGGGGAGAGCCTTGAATTTGGTTGAGATCGCATACAGGGCTTATGAAATTATCGCTAATGAGCTTAGGCAATACGTAAATCGGCAAAGATTCGCAGCTTTAGAGGCTCGCGTCGATGTTGTTGAGCGCACTTTTGACATTGTACTTAGAGCTATCCAGTCGGTTGATCGCCGCGCTAGAGAGGCGTTGTCACGGCTTGACGTAGTTGAATCAGCTATTAGAGTTATTGATCGGAAGTTGATAGATCTGCGCGATCGCATCACAGCATTATTAGGGCGCGTAGTGACGTTAGAGCAAGCCGTTCAAGCTATCCAAGCGCTTATCTCTGAACTGCAAGCAAGAGTGAAAGCGTTAGAAAGATGGCGCACAATCATACAGGCTCAAGTGATTGCGCTCGAAGTGCTGTTAGCGGCGTTGTCAGTGGTCGTTTATGGCCTAGTGCGGACAGTGGCTGTATTAATTGCACAAATCGCAATTATTCGCGCCACGCTGCTTGGTCTAGTTCGCACAGTGGCTAGCCTAGTTGCCCAAATGGCAATCGTTAGGCAAACCCTGTTATCTCTACTCAGGCGCTTAGTAGCCTTAACATCACGGGTATTGTTGCTTGAGGCGAAAGTTAATCAGCTACAGCGGCTCGTGGCTAGAGCTTTAGCGCTTGCTCAAGCTGCATTTGACAAGGCTACAGCGGCATACAGTCTAGCTAGCCAAGCACTAGCTAAAGCTACGTCAGCATACAACCTAGCTAGCCAAGCACTAGATAAAGCTAGGTCAGCATATAGCCTAGCTAGCCAAGCACTAGCTAAAGCTAACTCAGCATATAGCCTAGCTAGCCAAGCACTAGCTAAGGCTAACTCAGCGTACAGCCTAGCATCGAGAGCGCTAGGGATTGCAAATAATGCGCTGTCACGGGCGATAGAAAACACTAGGCGGATCGCCCAGCTAGATTTTAGAGTCCAAATTTTAGAGCGATTTATGGAAGAGATCCGTCAGGCGTTAGAAGATATTAAGTCAAAACTTTTTGGCGCTGCTGCTGGCTCCATCGATCTAACGCCCTGCGAACCAGTTGAAGGTGAGTTAGCGCTAGCTGAGTTTGACGGGCAAGGGCTTGAAGGCGTGTTTAGTGGTATCGCGGCGATCGCGAAAGCGGTTGAAAAAATCCATGAAAACACTCGCTGCAAGCCTGATGATGGCGGAAATGCAGCCTTACCAATGCATTTTGAGACCAGGGCCGGGAATGTTCCTCAGCTTGTAGTTTCTTGGCGAGATGTTGAAGGAGGCCAGAGCAAGTGGTCGTTCTGTGTTCCTCATCCGCGCTCTGTCATCACGCATCAAACTCAATTCAGCTTTCCAGAATATCGGAAGGGAAATATTCAGTTTACGTATACTTTGAAAAATAACTCTAAAGTGATTTTGAATGCCTTTTCTGAGCCTGAAGGCTTCAAAATCCTGAACTATGTCAAAACGTTGATAGATCCGGCGTTTCTGAATCCTAATGCCACTCCAAAAATCACGAAAGGGGCGGGGCAGGGAAATCTTAGAGATGTTTCCGTCAAAGCCACTTATATCCAAAAATTCCAAGGGCATCTAAGCGAAATTGCAGTTTGGGCAAAGCCCCTTTAGTAATCTACAATTCGCCACTGCCCTCCGACTTTGAAAGCTTCAATCCGTCCACACTTTGCTAGTTTTGCGGTGTGATTGATAGAGTATTTTATCTTGGCTGCATACTCTTTAACTGAGTATATTTTCATCCCCCTATCCTCAGCTTGCTGTCGCGACCAAACTCGCCCGCGCTCTTGCAAAATAAACTTTCTGATAGCTTTCATGAAAAAATGTTCGGCTCTAATACCGACCAATCGAAACCAAACTTACAGTGCCCTAAAATCCTTCGCTTTGGGAACTGTAAGTTTGCTAAAACGTATCTCAAATTTGGAAATAAAAATGGCAGCAGCTATCGTCACTACGTCTACTACCCTCGAAGGCCAAATGGTTGAAATCGCATCAGCTTTACAGGTTGCCGAAGCCGCCGTAACAGAAAATCCTGAAAATCGCGTTGCAATTCAATTTGACGTTGAGAACAACGGCATCAGCATTCAGGCTAGTTTGCCCGGAAAGTTCTCCTATGTTGGCGGCAAGGCTTCTATGCAGGCGACTGAGTATCTAACCTAGATTTAATCAGATTCAATGCAGGCGATGTACTCAGTCGCCTAGATTTAATCAGCTTTGACTAATCAACACTCTTTGAAAAAATCATGGGAACAAAACGAAACAAGTATTTCGCTAAAGTCGGCGGAACTGATTATGTATTTAGCGGGGCTGAGTATATTTACAACGCTCTAAAATCGAAACTAAATGTCAAGCTGTTGACTGAGCGTACCGTTGATAGCACTATTCTGAACCGCTCTAAGCCTGTCAGAACGCCGGAAGAGGTGCGTAAAGCGTTGCCTAAAATTGTGCTTGTGTTGGCTACTGACACCATTGTTACGAATGCTGCGCAGTCAACGAAAACCCGCACGATGAAAGTTTATTGCGATCCTGACTCCGTTGAAAAGGCGATGTTAGGCGTTTTGAACGTAAGCATTACCCCGCCTGGTTTGGCTGGCCAGATTTTCAAAATAAAAATTGTTGATGCTTACATCCCGCGCCGTCGCGTCTACATCTAGATGAGGCGTAACAGTCGATTACTATATCCGCGTCCACTTTGGGGGCCGCTATTCCCTGCTACGGTGGGCGCGGATATGGCAAAGGTTGAAGACTATCTGACATTCTTCCCGACAGCTCGAAGGGTACCTCTACAGTTTTCCGGTGCTGTGTCGCTTTTAGTTCGTGTTTCTAGCCAGATTGGCAGCCGCAACGACTGGATCAGGGCTGGTGTATTAGCACAGGTACTCCGAGGGCTTCCTACTGGTGACGCTAACTCGCAGGTTAGGCGGATCTATCTGGATGATGGATTCTTCAAGTTTGATGGTGATGGGTTCAACTTTTATTTTGAGTTTTGGCCGCAAGTTTGGCTTAAAGACTATCGTCTAGAGATTTGGGCACAACGCACCCCAGCACAGTAATAATAATGGCCATCCCGGAAGGACTGGACAAAAGCATATCGACAGCGATCGCACTCGGCTCAGCGTCACTGGCTCTGTGGGCTCATCGGCGCGAACTCCAGCGGATCGCCCATGAGGAGAAGCAGAAATACGTCGATAAAGAGCTGAAGGCATATGCTGCGCAGCGCGACTTTGGCCATATTCAACGCGACTTGGATCAGCTCAAAATCAATACAACGCATTTGAGCCAAGAAGCTGATCAGCGGCTAGATAAATTAGAGCGCCAGTTTGAGCGCTTCTCAGGCTCGCTCGAAGTCCTCACAGAACGGCTGAAAGAGCGGAACGCTAGAGCCGTGGATTGAAAATCCTCGTGTCGCCGTCGTTGTGGGCGAGGTTGATAGTTCGTTGTAATGCCCGCAACGGTTGAGGGGGTGTTGTGACTTATGGTGAAGGCGGTTGAAGCGATAAAAAGAAAGGGTTTCAGGCTGTTTTGTTGTGATTGTTGCAGGCATTTTTTACCCTCAAAAAAGGGGTTATGAGGGGGCTAATAAAAAGTTGCCGCCGTCGTCTTCTGCTATCAATTCTGCTGACGCCAGCGGTGCGATCGCAGCTCTCATTGCGGGCTGCGATGTGAGCCCAATCTTTCGGGCAAAGCCAGCTTGCGTAAGCTGGCGTAGGGTGCGCGGGTTATCGGGGTGATGTTGCTGAAAATATTCGAGCACAGCTTGAGACTCAGGGCCAAATTCTGGCTCGTTGGCGCGGTGGGCATCGGTGGGTGTGAGTTGAAATGGCTGTGAGTATCCCCATTCGCTATCTAGCATTTGAATGTAGCCGGTGAGGGCATCGGCGGGTGGCTCTACCTGCATTGAGCGCTTTAGCGAGCTGTACCATGATTTCTCTGTCTGCTGGGCGTGCCCGACTGCGGCTAGACGGAAACTGGCTTTGTTGCCGCTGGTCATCGCTAGGTCTTCAACGGTGCTGGCCTGCGCCATAATCCAGACAAATTTTCCTTTGCTGGGGCCAACGCTGCAAATAGTGGCTAGCCTTCCCATGAATGCTTTGTAGGCTTTTGGCGTCATGCCTTTTGATAGGCCGGGTGAGCATTCGTCAACGACTAACAGCTTCGGGCGCTCGGCGCTGCTGCTGGCGAGTAGAAATCGCTCGAATAAGCCGCTTACTTTGTCGTCTACGGCTTCAGAGTTGAGGGTCGTCACGTCGAAGCGAACGCGCTGCGTCACTGGCACCTGTGGCCAGTAGTGCGACTCGTTAGGATCGTCTTTGGGGTCAATGAGCCAGAGATCGACGTTATCGGGCAATAGTTCGAGGGCTTTTGCTAGCGCGTAGCCTTTGCCAGCGCGCGGGGCTCCGAGAAGAACGGTGCTTTTGAGGTTCGCTGCGATCTCAGCGCTAATATTGTGAGTCAGCAGGGCGGGCGGCGCGGCGATGACTTCAGATGGCTTCAGGATGTCGGCGGGTTTCATGGCCTCATAAATGAGCTGCTGGCGTTGGTTGTCGCTGATGTCGCGGAAGTCTTGCAATACGCGGTCATGGGTGGCGAGGTTGGTGGCGCTCGCTTGGCTAGATGCTGTGAGGGCGGCAGCGCTGAGCAGTAGGGCTGTTTTGGTGGGGCGATTGTTGCGGGTGACGGGTGAAATAGCGAGGCCGACTAGAGCTATAGACAGAGCCCAGGTGCTCAGGCTGATAACTCGTGATTGATTGGCCTGACGCTCGCGTTCGGCGACTTCGGTAGAGAGATACATGGTTACGAGACTGCGATCACAGCTCCAATAAATAAAAGCAGAAATCTGATCATGCCGTGAGGGGCCAGGGCAGGGCGGCGATCTATCACAGCGCCGATAAGTATGGTCAAGCTAATCAGGGGCACACCGAAGAGGAGAGCGACGGCCCAGGGCGCGGCTCCCATGTCGAGGGCGAGGCTAGCAACAGAAAAGGCGGCAGCGCAGTAAACAAGCCAGCTCGAAACATCGACCCACAACCCACGGCTGGAGATGGAGATCGCGTTGGCGAGTCGTGAGGTTGTTTCACTGTGAATATTGACGCGGTTGGTGTCGAGGCTGATTTGCTCGACGTTGTGGCCAAGGGCGTTTTGATTCTCGATCAGGATTTGGGGGGCTGACATGGGGCTAATCAACTTGAATAAATGAGCGGGTACGGTCTATGCGGTCTACTGAGTTTGAATAGGCGGTGAGCGAGATGCTGAACATCGAGGCCGCGACTAGAAAGCTGATGGCGATGACGGCGGCTAGGGTGAGCGGCAGCGCGGCGGGTAGTTTGGGCAGGTGCAGCGGCTGGGGTGGAATGGCTCGGCTTTTGGCGGTTTCGTAT
>QBMP01000021.1:17343-26455 GCA_003242115.1 Phormidesmis priestleyi | reverse complement strand
TTTTCGCTGTCTATTATCTCCTATCCTATGTATATAGACACTTTATCCTGTCCCACTTGACGGAACCAGTGCCATGCAGACCAAACTGATGCTTAGCGGTTTTGAAAAAGCCTTCTATTGCCCAGCGTTTGCGACCTAGCCGAATAAGATAAACGCCAGAATAAGGATGAGTCGAAGCGACAAAGCGCAACTCTCGTTTATTGTCTGCGCGCTTAAGCCAAAACCAAGAGACGGTGAGGGGATAGTCGATATCTTTGAGGCAGACCTGTAGGCCGCATTTTGCCTTACCTGGAAGGTCTTTTAGCTTTCTCCCATCTTGTAACAGTCGACTGTTTTTCACCCCGACGACCGCCCTCCAATGTCGCTGATAGACGGCATTGAGGAATTCTACGGTACCAAATTCGGTGTCTGCTTGCACAATCACAGTTCTGCCTTTGACCAGAGACTTGGGGACGCTGGCCAACAACTTGCAGGCCAATTGATTCGGGCTCGGTTGTCCTTTCCCTCGCCAAACGCGGAAGCTCCACGGTATTCGCCTGTTGCCAACCACGATATAAAGTACGACTAGATGCAGTCCGCGCTTGCCATTGAGCATTCGCACCCAGGGCTCAGGCGCATCCACGTCCTCGGTAGGCGTGCTCAACCGCCAGAACTTGCCAGTCTTCTTCAGCGTGCTCAAGTCTATCAACAACCGCACGGGTCTACCCGCAGGCACCGGATGCGCTGCCAGTTGCGCCAAGACAGCGGCGCGGGTGATGCGGATTACCTGACGGGTTGACCAATTGTAGTGATTCAGAAAACGGCTCAGTGAGCTGGCTGACTTTATTTGCGTATGTTCTGGTAGCGCATGGCCTTGCGCGTCGAGAAACAAGCCTAACATGGCTTTGAGACTGGCTTTTTGATAGACGCTGGGCATCAGGCCAATGAGACTATAAACTAGGGTCTGGGCGTGCTGAAGTATGGTTTTGTGACCGTCTTCTAAGTTTTAACTACGCCCTTTTTTCCAGATTTTGGCCCTCAGCGCAACCCCTATTGAGAATGGTGCAAGATCTGAGCTAAGGTTACTGCCGCGATCGCCTGCATCGCATCTTCAGTAAAAAATGCCTGATGTCCAGTGATCATCACATTCGGGAAAGTCATCAAGCGGGCAAAGGTATCATCTTGGAGAATTCGATTTGATCGATCTTCAAAGAATAGTGCTGATTCTTGTTCGTAGACATCTAATCCTAATGCTCCAATTTGGCAGGATTTGAGTGCAGTAATCATGGCATCTGTGTCAATTAATGCTCCCCGGCTAGTGTTAATGAGCATTACATGAGGCTTCATTTGAGCAATTGTCTCCTGATTAATCAAGTGATAGTTTTCTGACGTTAATGGACAATGAAGCGTAATAATATCCGACTGGGAAAACAGTTGGGCTAGCTCCATGTACTGCACTCCTATTGCCTCACAGTGGGGATTGTAGTAGGGATCGTAGGCAATAACTTTGCACCCAAACCCTGTCATAATTTTGGCGGTGACTGTGCCAATTCTACCCGTACCGATAATCCCGATCGTGCGTCCATGCAAATCGAATCCGAGCAGTCCTTCCAAAGAGAAATTACCCTCACGGACGCAGTTATAGGCCCGATGCAATTTGCGGTTGAGCGTCAGAATCAGTCCTACAGTATGTTCGGCGACGGCATAGGAAGAATAGGCCGGAACCCGCACTAACTTGATGCCCAGGTTTTTCGCGGCTTCAATATCGACATTGTTATATCCGGCAGAGCGCAAAGCAATGAGGCTCACACCCTGGCTAGCAAGAGCGGTTAGGGTGTCTTTATGGACTTCATCGTTGACAAAGATACAAACGGCAGTGGCATCTTTAGCAAGCATGGCGGTATGCTGATCGAGCTTAGGGTCTAAAAATGTCAGTTGATGCTGATGTTGTGTATTCGCGGCTGTGAAAAATTTGCGATCATATGACTTGGTACTAAAAATAGCAACTTTCATAATTTGGCTTGTTGGTTGAAACAATCACCATAAACGAAGTGCCCGCAACTGGAGCATTTTTTATGGGATCTCGTTGAGACGTTGATAGCCAATAGGCGATTGCGTAATGGCTGCACGTTATCACAGCGATCGCCGCGTTGAAGGCAGAAAGAGCTATTCCAGTTATATAGAGCCCATTTGAAATCTTTCGATGAGTACGTCATTATGATTCGTTCCTATCCGAAAGAGTTAGAAGAGACCATCAATCTGCCCTCAGGCCGCAAAATCCTGTTGCGTCCCATTCGTCCGGAGGATGAACCAGCCCATTATGAAATGTTCAAACACTTCACCCCTGAAGACATACATTTTCGTTTTTTTGGCATGGTGCGTCAGTATCCCCATTCTGAAATGGCTCGATTTACCCAAATTGATTACGACCGAGAGATGGCTTTTATTGCGACAGAGACCTCTGCGTCTGGAGTATCCCAAACGCTAGGTGTCGTTAGAGCGATCGCTGATCCTGACAACAACACCGCTGAGTTTGCGATCATTGTTCGCGCTGATCTAAAAGGGCAGGGGTTAGGCCATGCCCTAATGGATAAAATTATTCGCTACTGCCGCCACAGAGGAATTCAAGAACTGGTAGGAGAACTCCTCGCGGATAATCAACCCATGCTGAAACTGGCCGAGAAAGTTGGCTTCAAGCGCAAACACACTAATGATCTGTCCGTCATTTCAGTCACGCTGCTACTGTAAGCGGGTTTAAAAAACTGCCCTGGTCGCGTCACTTTTCAAGCCGAGATTAGTCGAATCTCCCTACCACGCAACGTATGTACTACCGCTAGGACTCGACCAAAAGCACTACATTAACGGTTAAAGACTCCAACACGTCTTGAAATCAAGTCTTTGAACTGTAGAAACGACGATGAAGATCTTTTACCTGCTCAGCTAAGTCGTCAACGGGGCCTTCTACCGGGAGGCCAGGAACAATTTCTGGGATTGGCAAAATCTGGATAGGCGGTGCAGAAGCGCCAAATTCGGTGAGCCAGTCAGCCAACTGTTCAGAAGAGCTGGCGTACACAATGCGACCTAGCCCAACCCAGCCATGCGCAGCGGCGCACATGGGGCAGTGCTCCCCTGAGGTGAAAACAGTCGCCGCCGCCCGCTGCTCAGGCGTCATATTGTTGGCAGCCCAGCGGGCGAGGGTAAACTCTGGATGTTGGGTGCGATCGCCCGCACTAACGTGATTGCGCTCCTCAGCCAAGACCACGCCATCCGCACCGACAAGCACCGATCCAAACGGCTCGTCCCCTGCCGCTAGCGCCTCACTCGCGAGTTCGACACATCGGCGCAGGTTCTGCAACTCAGCATTATTAATCATGATAATCTCCTAGCGTTGTTTTGTATTTTTCACTTAAGCTTCTATTAAAGCGCACTACCTTTATCGAGCAAACGACTGGGCAATAATTTGAATAAGGATCAGCACCCTTTGAACGACCGGAAAACCCACAGTACTCATCAAAGCAGCCCCAGGCTATCCGCTTCCGCTGTATCCGCTGGATGCGCTTTGCTAGCACTAGGGATTACGACCGTGGCAATGCTCAGCAGTCGCATCAGCGGCCCGCTGGTGTTCGAGCTGCTGTGCCATTTTCAGATGCAGTATTTCGGGATAGTGCTTTGTCTCAGTGCGATCGCGATTTGGCTAAAGCGATCGCGCCCAATTCTACTCACACTCTTCTGCCTAGCACTACTCTCAGCTCAAATTATTCCCTGGTATTTTCCGCCTGCTCAAAGTGGCACACCCTCAAACTACCGGGTGATCAGCAGCAACCTAAACGTAGCTAACCGCGATGCTACCGCGATCATCAAACTGACTGAGAAAGAACAGCCCGATCTGGCACTGTTTATAGAAGTCAACGACTCAATGGCAAAACAGCTAGAAACCTTAAAAACATTCTTACCCTACAGCTCCAACCAACTAACGCCCTATCAGCCCGGCGCTGTTCTCTACAGCAAAGCCCCCCTCACAGATTTCAAAATCAGAAAGTTCGATACCAACAACGCGGTCAATCTGACCGCGCGCGTCCAAATTAAAAATCGACCGCTAGCAATTGTTGCCATCCATCCGCTGCCGCCCGTGAAGAAAGAGTTTTTTCACAGCCGAAACCAATTATTTGCAGCCGTCAGCGACTATATACAGCAGCAGCAAGACGAGCCGATTTTGTTAATCGGTGACTTTAACACGACTATGTGGTCGCCCTATTACCGAACACTTGCTCACGAAACAGGTCTCAAGAACGCCCGCAAAGGGTTTGGAACCCTTCCCACTTGGCCCGCTAATCTGTCATACCACCTCACTCCTAAGCTAAATATCCTCACTAAACTGTTTCAAATTCCCATCGATCAGTGCCTAACAAGCCCTTCACTTAATGTAGTCAAAATGCACACGGGCGCTGATGTTGGATCAGATCACCTGCCAATCATCGTCGATTTTTTGATCGATCAATAAGGGCGACCTTGCGCTGCGTCGCTACCATTTCTTGTAAGGTAAAAATTTACCGCACATGATGACTTTAACGCGATCGCCCTTTGGATCTTCTTCCTTT
This sequence comes from Phormidesmis priestleyi, assembly GCA_003242115.1. GTDB lineage: Bacteria > Cyanobacteriota > Cyanobacteriia > Phormidesmidales > Phormidesmidaceae > Phormidesmis > Phormidesmis priestleyi_A. The sequence goes on along the minus strand of QBMP01000021.1, from coordinate 21,878 downwards.
TCAACGTCAATAGAAAAGTCGATAGCGCTCATGATGCCGTCACCAAACTTTTCGTGAACAACGGCTTTGATGGGCATTCCATACACCTGCATAATTTCGTAAAAACGGTAGATTAGCGGGTCAGTCGGCACGAGCGGATCGAGTCCGCCTTTGAGCGGGCACTCGGTTAATGCCTCAGCAATATCTGGCCCGAGTCCGAGCATTTCCACCATTTTGCTGGCTTCTGCTTCAGAAGCACTGGCCTGACGGTAGAAAACCGATGCAATCCATACTTCGTCATAGCCTAGCTTGGCTTCTAAATCGGCAAAGCTCAAGCCTTTCTCTTTTTTGGCAGCGAGTAGCTTTGCTGTAACTTCTGGCGTTTTCATCGGATAAGTCTCTTCTAAATTAAGTAATTACGTTTTGAAATCTATTCGGTTCGAGTAGAACAACAGCTAGCGAATACGAGATTCTTCTACAGCGCGAGTCTCGCGAAACAGGTGGCGCTCCATTTCAGCTTTGAGCTGATGATAGGCCGGATGCTGATCGATAGTTTCGCGATCGCGAGGGCGCGGAAAAGGCACTTCTAAAATTTCATTGACCCGAGCAGCAGGGCCTCGCGTCATCATCACAATCCGATCAGATAATAGCAGCGCCTCTTCGATGCTATGGGTAATCATAATCACCGTTTTACGCTGCTGCTCCCAAATCCGCTCAACTTCGCTTTGCAAAAATCCTCTTGTCAATGCATCTAACGCTCCGAAAGGCTCATCCATCAGCAAAATTTGAGGATTGATTGCCAGCGCCCGAGCAATGCCTACCCGCTGACGCATACCGCCTGAGAGTTCGTGAGGATGCTTCTTTTCGGCTCCAACTAGCCCAACTAGCTGGATGTTTTCCTTAATGCTTCGAGCCATTAGCTTAGGCGACAGCTTAGGGTAAACAGTTTCCACAGCAAAGCGAATGTTTTCCTCAACATTCATCCAGGGCATCAGGGCATAGTTTTGAAACACCATCCCTCTATCCGGCCCCGGCCCTTGAATAGGGCGATTGTTGAGCAAGATTTCCCCACTGCTAATCTCAGAAAGTCCTGCAATCATATTCAGCAGCGTAGACTTCCCACAGCCAGAAGGCCCAATAATAGAGACAAAGGTATTAGGCTCAATGTCCAAGCTAATCTCTTCAATGGCCGTAAAGTCGCGAGTCGTTTTACGCGATAGCTTGCTAAAAAAATCGCGCTTGCCTGTAAAGACCTTAGTAACGTTGCGGATAGAAAGCTGGACTGACGGCTCTGAAGGGTCTGAAGGCACGGGAATAACCGCTGGCTGGCTGTTTGAATGATAGACAGAATCGACAGATGCAAGATTCATGCTTTACGACCAAATGCAACAAATTTTTCGAGCGCGGCAAACAGGCTGTCGAGAATGAGCCCGACCAAGCCAATGATGAAAATAGCCACCAAAATATTTGGGATATAGAGATTATTCCACTCATTCCAGATAAAGTAGCCTAGTCCTGTGCCTAACAGCATTTCAGCCGCTACAATCACCAGCCAAGAAATCCCCATGCTAATCCGCAGGCCAGAGACAATATTTGGCAGCGCTGCCGGAATGATGATTTTGAATACGGTTCGTAGCCTAGATGCGCCTAGCGTTTTGGAGACATCCAGATACTCCGGATTAACATTGGCGACTCCAAATGCCGTATTCGTGAGCGTGGGCCAAATACTAGAGATCAAGATGATGAATATTCCCGTCAGCTCAGAGTCTCTAAAGATGTAAAGACCCAGCGGTAACCAAGCCAAGGGAGACACTGGCTTCAAAAGCTGTACATAGGGATTAAAGGCTTTATAGGCAACAGGAGAGATGCCGATCAAAATACCTAGAGGGACGGCAATAATTGATGCTAACGTGTAGCCAATCGCAACGCGACGAAGACTGATTAGCAGATTCCAGCCAATCCCTAAGTCATTTGGCCCATTGTCAAAGAATGGATGGGTTGACCACCACCATAGCTCTTGCAGTGTTTTAGACGCGGTTGGCATCCCTTTTGCAAACCACTTCATGTTTGCTCCTAGCTCCCAAAACGCTAGAAACAGCGCCAGCGAAATCACAAAGAGTCCGATTGCCTTCGCATTTTCGCTACGCCAGAAAGATTCACTATCTTGCTTTTTAGCTTCGACTAAAGCTGGATTACTGATTGTCATATACTTTTTGAGCCAGTGAGCTTGACCATTTTTAGAGAGCTTCAGCGACCTTAAACCCCGTATTTATCAATTTGTTCTTTAATGTATTCACCGGGTTTTTCAGGGTCAAAGGTATCAAACTCAAGCTTTTCTGTACGGTAAACATCGGAAGGTGGATTCAAGCCGACTTCTGCGGCCAGTTCTCGGGCTAAGTCGCTCAGAAAAACCTTTTCACCCACTTCGTTATAGCTATCGTCGGTAATTTCTTGGGCAGCTTTACCATCGCCTTGCAAGTCCCATCGAACCAGCTGAGAAGAAATCCAGTTGGCAAAGCTCTGCCAGGGGTAAGGGTCAAAATCAATGCGATCAGGCACATCTAATGTGTTGCCCAAGCCATCTTCAAATTTGCCTGTTAAGACCGCTTCGACAACTTCAACCGGCTGGTTGAGAAACGCGCGTTCAGAGATAGCTCTAGCAATCTCTGGGCGATTAGCCGGATTACTGGCATAGCCTGCCGCTTCGATGATGGCCTTGTTCAGGGCTCTGAAGGTATTGGGGTTGGTGTCTATCCACTGGTCGCTAGCCGCAAAAGCGCAGCAGGGATGACCGGGCCAGATGTCTTTAGTGAGCTTAAAAATAAATCCGGCGTCTTCGTAGACCGCTCTCTGGTTAAAAGGGTCGGGCATAAGGTAGGCGTCAATATCTCCCGCGATTAGCTGGGCAATACTATCTGGCGGGGGAACTGGGCGAATTTTGACATCGACATCTGGATCGATGCCGCCAGTTGCCAAATAGTAGCGTAGCAGTAGGTTGTGCATGGAATAGGGGAAAGGTACGCCCATTGTGAAGCCTTTGAAGTCGGCAGGGCCATTGACTTTCCCTTTATGTTTATTGGAGATCGTAATAGCTTGGCCGTTGATGTTCTCCACACTGGCAAGCTTGACACCAAAAGCGCCTGATCCGAGTCCTAGCGTCATCGCGATTGGCATCGGGGCTAGCATGTGGTAGGCGTCGAGTTCTCCTGCGATCGCGGAATCCCTCACAGCTCCCCAACTCGGCATTTTCACGACTTCAGCGTTAAACCCATACTTCTTGTAAAAGCCCAAAGGCTCAGACATAATAATGGGCGTCGCGCAGGTAATGGGGATAAACCCAATCTTTAAATCTGTTTTCTCCAGGTTAGAAACATCTGCCGTAGCCGCCTCATCAGATACTGCTGCACCCGGCGCTTCTGGCTTAGCACAGTTGGTCAAGGTCACCATTGCTGCACCGATTGCCAAGTTCCTTAAAAACTCTCGGCGAGTCGCATTGCTGCCGCGTATGGTATCAGCAAAGAACAGACCGGCCTGGGGGCCAAAGGCGGCTGCAAACGCATTTTCAATACCACCCGCCTGCTGAGCTAACGCCAATACCAGCTTTTCTCGCTTGGGATCACCCTTACCCGCCGCTTTGAGCAGCAGGGCTTTACGGAGTTCAAAGGTATTCACCTTATCTGCCGCTTTGAACTGGGACTCTTTGTAAAGTCCCATTTTTGCCAAATCGCTCACCATATCTACCGGATCGGTAGGCATGGTTTGAAGAAACTCCCAGTGGTCAGCAGAAAAATGAGTGCCGCCACAAACGCCACAGGCTGAACCGTAGTTTGATGATGGGCTGGTCAAGAGATTAGCGCGGTCTCTGCTGAGACTCTCCAGCTGTCGCTTTGTGTATGCTGATGTTGAAACCATAGATTTGAAACCATAGATTTGTTCGCCCGAGTCATGCGAAAGGTTAGCGCTTAAGCTGTTGTTTTCTAACTGATATCTCTAAATTTATATAGGTAAAAAGAAGCGAAGACATAGGACTATATCTCGAATAAAATAGGACTTTCTCACGCTCTCTTTAAAGAGATGACTCCATTTAGTTGCCGTTGTTACACAAGCGAGATGATTTTGTTATGGTTGATACCGATGAGATTGTGCAATTACTCCGCCATGCTTTAGGCGTTGTGCCATGCAGTTTACGGAATTGACGGATGAAGTAGCCAGCATCTGTGTAGCCAGTCTCCTCGGCAATCTGCCTAACAGATTGCGCTGTGCTGCTCAGCATTTGACGCGCTTGTGCCATACGCCGCTCGGTAATCCATTTTTTGACTGTTTTTCCCGTATGGCTTTGAGAGAGGTTGGTTAAATAAGCAGGAGAATAGCCAGCGGCACGGGCCACATCATCTAGGTGAATTGACTGCCGGTAGTGAGCATCAATGAACTGAAAAACAGGTGTTAGCTTTGGGCAGTTTGGAAAGATGCTAGCGACAGTGTCTGGCGTTGACGTGCGGGTTCTACTGCGTTGAATTTCTTTGGCGCGCTGGAGCCGGGTTGCGATCGCGCTCAAA
>QBMP01000021.1:12349-17333 GCA_003242115.1 Phormidesmis priestleyi | reverse complement strand
ATCGTGCAGGGCTTAGTCAAATAGTCATCTGCGCCTAATGCCATACCGCGCCGCAGATCTGCCATCGTCACCTTCGCGGTTAGAAAAATGAATGGAATCGGCAGCAGGGCTTCTTGTTGTCTAAGCGCACTCAAAACGCCATAGCCGTCCATATTTGGCATCATGATATCGCAGACAATAAGGTCAGGTTGATGCTGAACGGCTAGCTCAACGCCAGTTTCACCATTTTTTGCCCCAATGGCGGTAAACTTTTCAAAGGTCAAACATCTTAGAAAAATATCTCTGGTTTCGTCCTCATCCTCGATAACAAGAATTTTTGCGACCATTGCTGCTAACTACCATGTTTTTAGACAGACAAGATACAGACAGGCAAGAGGTATCTCTATTTCCACATTTACAGGATCTTGTAGATAGCTTGTGGTGTAATTCACTACAAGTCGCTTGATGAGGCAGGGCTACTTGATCAGCAACTCAAAACCCGATTATTTAGAGCATCGTGAGCTAGAAGCGCTGCGGCGTCAGCATCAGCTGATTCTCAATGCGGTTGGAGAAGGGGTCTATGGGCTAGATATGCAAGGCAACGTTACCTTCGTTAACCCCGCCGCCGCTGCCATGATTGACTGGGATATGAATGATCTGATCGGACAGTCGATGCACAAGGTACTGCACCATTCTCACCTAGATGGCACACACTACCGGCGCGATCGCTGCCCAATCTACGCAGCGCTTCACGATGGCAGTACTCACCGCATTACCGATGAGGTCTTTTGGCGAAAAGACGGGACTAGCTTTCCCGTGGAATATATCAGTACGCCGATGCGGGATGAGCAGGGTCAAGTAATTGGTGCGGTCGTCACCTTTCAAGATATCACTCAACGCAAGTGGGCAGAGTCCGTCCTGCACCAAGCCAACGAAGACTTGGAGCTGAAGGTGCGATCGCGCGCGGCTGAGCTATACACCGCTAATGAACACCTACAGGAGTTAAGCGCCTTAAAATCTCGTTTAGTTTCGATGGTCTGTCACGAATTTCGCAATCCGCTAAACAATATTGCCCTATCCGTATCGTCTCTAGATCGATACGACAAGCAACTGTCTCTTCTGCAAAAGCAGCAATATCTATTGGGCATTGCGGCTAATGTTGAGCGGATGACCCAAATGATTGACGATATCTTAGTTCTAGGTAAGCTTGAGGCTAAGCGGCTCATCTTGAGCCCACAGCCGATTGACTTAGTACACTTTTGCCAGGATCTGCTGCTACAAGTTCAGCCTAATCAGAGGCAGCTAGAATTCACCGGCAGATTTAAGACGCTGCTAGCCAGAACTGACCAGACACTGCTGCGCTCTATATTAATCAATATTCTATTGAATGCAATTCGCTACAGCGCCGAAGGCAGCGTAGTGCAGCTATCACTTTCGCAGCGTAAAGGCCAAGCCGTATTCAGCATTAAAGATCAAGGACTAGGCATTTCGCCGGAGGATTATCCTCACTTATTTGAGCCCTTTCATCGAGGGAAGAACGTCAGCAATATTCCGGGATCTGGGCTGGGGCTGAGCATTGTCAAGCAATTTGTAGATTTGCAGAAAGGAGATATCAAAGTGGAGAGCGAATTGGGCGTGGGGACGACATTTCGGGTTAGACTCCCCTTGTCATTTCCCCTGCCATTCAAGCGCTAGAGAGACAAGATTTCATAGAAAAGTGCTATTTATTCATCAAGATCGTCCTACGAGGTTAGCTACGTTGCCCGCCTATGATAGAAACTACACTTTTTGTTTGAGCGCGATCGCTGATGTCATCTCTAAAATTAGTCCCTCCATTTACGTATGAGACTGCTGTTCAAAAGGTGCAAATGGCAGAAAATGCTTGGAATAGCAGAGATCCACAGCGGGTTTCGATGGCTTATTCTGAAGATAGTCACTGGCGAAATAGAGCCGAGGTCTTTCAGGGAAGAGAAACGATTCGAGAGTTCTTGAAGCGCAAGTGGGACAAAGAGTTAGACTATCGACTGGCCAAAGAACTGTGGGCATTTGGCGAAAATCGAATTGCTGTCCGGTTTCAATATGAGTGGCACGATGGGTCGGGGCAGTGGTACCGCGCCTATGGCAATGAAAATTGGGAGTTTAACGCAGACGGTCTAATGCAGCGCCGGGAAGCTAGTATCAATGACATGCCCATCCAAGCGGCAGAACGTCGCTTTCACTGGCCTGCTCCCGGCCCTAGACCCGATGAGCATCCAGGACTGATCAATTCTCCTGTTTGATTTCCTGTTTGACTTCCTGTTTGACTTCCTGTTTGACTTCCTGTTTGCCCCCCTGTTTGACCTTATTCTGAGGTTATTCGCCGTAGGATTACGGGCTCATTTTCCAGGTCATTCCGGCGCGGCGTAGCCGTTCTATTAAAACATGACCCAGGCCGGTCGCAGGCGTGAGGATGCCTCCCCTGGCTTGCCCCCCTGGCAGATCATCCCTTTGGAATGCCAGAGCCAAGGCAGATTCACACACAAATTTGACGGTCGCTCGATTGCCCGGATCGCCCTGATCGCAGATGATTCCGTTTACTTTGCGTCCATCCACTGCCGTAGCGACCAATTCACAAGAGAACGAGCCCTCGTTCATGGTTTGCTCAGACGGGCCACTTCCTGGCTGCGGTAAGATTGGCTGCAACAGCGATCGCATTTGCGGCTGTCGTAAAACGGCGGTAAATAGGGCAAGTCCTACGGTAACGCCCGTGGCTTTGAGCCATGCCATCGGCTCATCAAACTTGAGGTACTCCTGATAGGTGAAGTCAGGGCCATAGGATGCTTGCCACTGGTCATATAGAGCAGCGCTACGGCGGACAATTCGGGTGTTGATTGGGCCCATGAAAAAAGGTGCCACCCAGGTGTGGAGTTCTGTATCAAAAGAGGGGGTTTGAGGATCACGGTTACGTTGCGAAGCAGCTTCCGCTTCGGTGTAACTGCTCGTGGATTGACGGCGATTTTGAGATGGATTGAGCAGGAAGGGGTCGTCTTCTAGTGCCGCCTCTGGTGAATCGTAGAGGTTGAAAGCAGAGGCTAGGGTACCACCATTGAAGCCTCCAATCGCCTGAAAGTAAGCATTAACCTGTTGGCAAGGCAGATTAAACGCCTGTTGCAGGTGGCTGACGAGCCAGTAAGTGCCGAGATCTGAGGGCACAGAATCAAAGCCACAGCTAGGAATAATGCGGGTGCCATCGAGGGTTGCTTGAGCATGGTAGCGGTCAATGAGTGTCTTGATCCAAGGCGTTTCTCCGGTGATATCAACGTAATGCGTTTTGAATCGAACACAGGCATCGACTAGGGCATCACCGTAAAGTGCAAAGGGGCCAGCGGTCGTGAGAATGACCCGCGCTTGAGCCACGATTGCATTGATCGCTAGCTGATCTTTGCTGTCGGCAACCAGCACATCTACAGTCGCGCCAACCTCATCTAGCACCGCTGCTAATTTCTGGCGGTTGCGTCCGGCTATTGCCCATTTCATCGGATGAGAAGAAGCGTAGCTAGCAAAGTATTGTACCGTCTGCTTGCCAACAAACCCGCTAGCACCATAAAGAACAATATCGTAGGGACGCTCAGACATCGCAGAACTACTCCTGGAATTACTCCTGAAAATTGGCTAGGCTGGCAACTTTAGCGGAATGTTTCACAGATCGCAATAGACTTTAGAGCTACATACGAGAAAAAGGCGTTGGTTTTGCTTCAACATCATCTCACATCCAGTTTTACACGCTGCCCTAGCTGAGAGTTTCGTCTGGCTGATTTTCATAGCTGTTGTTGCCGTTGCTATTGCCGCCGTTGCTACCGTTGCTACCGTTTCTAGCAGTAGTATTACCGCGAAACCGCCTCAGACCGTTGGGAAACTGACGGGGGTCATCAATCGGCTGAATCACATTAAACTGGTTGAAATTGATGACGCGCTTGCCGTGAGAGCCAATTAGTAAAATATCGGCAAAGCGATGATTCCAGTAAATATCGTTGGCCTTAAAGGTGTGTCTAGCATGGATGGTTTGCGCTAGGGTTTCATCAAATCCGGTGAGGGTGACAATGATTTGAGCGTCATCACGTCTCAAACTCTCGCTAGTATCGCCATCGAGCAGGCCACCCGGCTCAATCGCGTGCATAGCCGTCCAGGAGAGGCTGAAAACAGGGGTGTGCGATCGCACCAACGGCACATCGTGAAAGCGCCGCATAAACTCACCTTCTTTACTAAACTCGTCGCGTACCAGCGTCACCCATAGCTGCGCTTCTAAAATATAATTCTTACGCTTATTGGCCGCGCGAAACATCAGCGTCGGCACGCCATTAAAAGGCGCAATCACTGCCACATCGCTAAACAAAATCCTTGCAGTAGGCAGCGAAAACCGCGCAAACACAAGCCCTGTTGTCGTCGCAATAAAAAACAAGCTGACAATCGACTCAATCACCACCACCGAATGCGCGTACAGATTGGTGGGATACATGGCCCCATAGCCAATTGAGGCCATTGTCTGCACGCTAAAGAAAAACAGCTCTAAAAAATACGCTGACTCATACTCATTTACAGTCGCAATTCCGCCTCCGATGCTGTAAACCACGGCAAACAGCGCATTAATCAGCAGATACAGCAGGCTAGTCAGGCTGACAAACGTCAGCCAAGGCATCGTTAGCAGCAGATGATAAATATCGCCCCAATAAGAATGCGGATCGCCAATCCGCTCAATTTCTGGATATGAGCGATTGCCGAATAAAAATCGCTTTGAAGCTTCTCGAATCTGAGGCCGAAACATGGTCTTTCCTGAAAAATAGCTAAGAGATCAGTCCGCACTGACAAAGGTGGCGACCAAAGGTAGCGGTAGTGCGGGCAGTGGCCATTAGCCAAAACGGTCGGGCGGACAGTGCTAGATTTGACCCGAATACCCTTTAATATCGGCATATAATATTAAATTTTGATAATTAATTTTTGATAGATGAATGCGCCATAATTCCTATAG
>QBMP01000021.1:1220-12339 GCA_003242115.1 Phormidesmis priestleyi | reverse complement strand
GTCTATATCTCAAAGCAAATTGGAGTCATATCGTCACTATGAAGCAGCTCGCTGTTCGCACTCTAATTAGTTTTTTAGGGGTTCGTTTTTTAGGTTGGGGAGTCTGCGGACTGGCTCTTGTTCAGCTCGTGCAGCTACCGGCTATAGCCTATAGCCCAGCGCCTCAGCCCAGCCAGCTACTAGCCGTTGCCTTAAGCAGTCGCAGCTTACGACTCGGCGATAGCGGCGCAGATGTAAGGGCTTTACAGCGCTTGCTCACCCGCAATGGCATTTATCCTTTCGAGGTCGATGGCGTATACGGTCAAGAAACCGCTGATGCCGTTGCCACCTATCAGCGCATTCGAGAGTTGCCCGCAACTGGCGTCGCTGATGAAGCCACCCTCGAAGACATGGATTTTGATTTTTTACCGGCGGCAGCGATCGCGCCTACAGCAGCAGCGCCGACGGCTGCCAGAGTGCCTTCGCTAATTGCCGGTAGCCTTTCTTCGGGGGCGTCGGGTACCGATGTAATTGCGCTCCAGCAGCGCCTCAACGGCTTTGGCATTCCGGTATTTGTCGATGGCGTGTATGGCTTTGAAACGCAGCAGGCCGTGCGCACCTACCAGCGAGTTCAAGGGCTCAATGTCACAGGTGAAGCCGACAATGAAACCCTCCAAGCAATGGGGTTTGGTGTCCCTGACTACCCTTACATTACGGCGGTAATTGCCGATGAATCGCAGCTAGTTAGCGTCCGAAAGTTCTTCCCGGACGCCTATATTGATAGCCTGCGTCAGGGCTCGTTTATCAATATTGGTAGCTTTGGTCAGCGATCGCCCGCCGAAGCCCGCGCTGATGCCGCCCGCGCTAGAGGATTCTCTACGCGCGTTTTGTACCGCTAGTGAAGATATTTAGTGAAAACATCTAGTGAAAACATTACAGCTTTAAGTTGAACTCATCTATTTCCCTACCCGCGAGTTGGTTTAATCGATCTTCAACAGCGGTGGCCGTCGATTTGTTGGGCTGCACCTTAGTGCGAGTGGTTAATGGCGAGACGGTGCGCGCCGAAATTGTTGAAACGGAGGCTTATGAATCGGGTGATCCGGCGATGTATGCGTATCGTCACCGAACGGAGCGTAATGCGGTAGTGTTTGGGGCAGCGGGGGTGGCCTATGTGTACCGAATTTATCGGCAATACTGTTGCTTTAATATCGTCACGGATCGTGAGGGTTTGGCCAGTACGATTTTGATTCGAGCGGTGGATTTGCAAGCGCTGCCAAGCTGGGTTTCACCGCAGAAAGAGAAGCTTAGTCGGGTTGCCGCAGGGCCGGGAAAGCTGTGCCGCACTTTGGCGATTGATGAATCGTTAAAAGGAGTGAGTTTGGGGGTTGAATCGGGGCTTTGGGTAGAGGCGCGATCGCCCACAGCCACTCAAAAAATTGCAGCCAACGCCGCAGCTATCACTCAAACCACTCGTATTGGCCTATTTAAGGGCGCAGATATTCCCTGGCGATGGTATTTGAGCGAATCGGCAGCGGTATCAAAAAAAATGCGCTGACTCGCTCATGGCCATCCTCCGCAGCCATACAAGTTAGCCGCTGTCGATAGCACGTTAGGATGACGGTTGATAGAACGCCGAACCGATACAATCCTTTTGCACTTAATCCCTGTTCTTACCTCCAGCTCTTACCTGGAAAATAATCATGATCAAAGCCTATGCTGTCCATGCTGCCGGTGAAAAACTTCAACCCTTTAGCTACGAACCCGGCTCTTTAGATCGCACTGAAGTTGAAATCGCAGTGGAATACTGCGGCATTTGTCATAGTGACTTAAGTATGATCAACAACGACTGGGGCAATAGCCAGTATCCGCTGGTGCCGGGGCATGAAGTCGTCGGTACAGTTGCAGCGATGGGCGAAGGCGTTACTAAGCTTGAGCTTGGGCAGCGCGTGGGCTTGGGCTGGTTTTCAAAATCTTGTATGCAGTGTGAGTGGTGCTTGTCAGGCAATCACAATCTGTGTCAGGTCGATGCTGAGCAAACTATTGTGGGTCGTCATGGGGGATTTGCTGATCGCGTCAGAGCCGATGAAGGCTGGGTCATTGCGCTGCCAAAAGAGCTGCCTGCCGAAAAAGCGGGGCCGCTGTTTTGCGGTGGCATTACCGTTTTCAACCCAATTATAGAACTGGGCATTCAGCCAACAGATCGAGTTGGGGTCATTGGCATTGGCGGATTAGGCCATCTGGCCGTGAGTTTTTTGAACTACTGGGGCTGCGAGGTCACGGCTTTTTCGAGCAGTCCAGATAAAGAACAAGAGGCGCGAGACATGGGCGCTGATCGCTTCATTAGCTCAAGAGATCCTGAGGCGCTAAAAGCGGCTGCGAACTCTATGGATGTAATTATCTCAACGGTGAATGTCAGCTTAGAATGGAGCGTTTACTTGGCGGCACTGCGGCCTAAAGGCAAGCTGCATTTTGTCGGGGTAGTGCCAGAGGCCATTCCTGTACAAGCATTTACGCTGATTGGTGCACAAAAGTCGGTTTCAGGAAGCCCTTTGGGCAGTCCGGCAACGATTGAGAAGATGCTGACTTTTGCAGCGCGGCATGGCATTATGCCCGTGACAGAGGAGTTTGCGTTTGATCAGGTGAATGAAGCTATAGCTCATCTCGAAGCAGGCAAAGCTCGCTATCGAATAGTGTTGAAGCATTAGCACTAAGCCTGACTGCATAAGCATTAGAAACATGAAAAAAGCGAAGAACCTGCCTACCAAGTAGGAGGCTCTTCGCTTTGAAAACACTAAGGTAACGTTGGTAACGTTTAATTATTGACTGACACTGCCTAGTAAGAGCTACAGGAATACGAATAGCCGCTTACTTAGGGAGCCTAATCAACAGCCTCGTAGTAATTAGCAACTTAGTAATTAGCGATTGACCACAGTGGTACCATCAGCAGAATCGACATCTAACTCTTCGCGACGAACGGTAGCCTGCTTATTAACAGTCTCTTGCTCGACTTCTTTACGAACGTTCACTTCTTCGCGCACAAAGGCTTCTTTGCGAACGTTGGCAGTTTCTTCATATACTTCCATGCGAGCAACTTCACCATCTTCGAAGGCATGTTCAGGTGTTTGACCCATCGTTGCTGTAGAAGCACCTGTCGGCGTTGAGCGTTCAATAACGACTCGCTCTTTCTCAACAGGAATAGAAACATTAGCAGTTTCTGTTTCTACGCGCTTTCCGATGGTTACATCGCCAGTTTTTGCGCGGTTTTTGTCAGCAATAAGACGCTCTTCGTACAGTCGAATGGGCTGGTTGCGATCGCTTGTTTCAGGCATGTCATAAAGATCTGCGTCGCGGTCATAGCTATAGGTATCGCGAGTGTAGGCTGCTCCCTCAACAGGTGCACTCTGGCCTACTGCCGCTTCGCGATATACGCCACGAACGTTTTCCTCGTGATCGTAATCGACTGTTTTACTACCGCTGTACTTGGGCAAATCTTCCACTTGGGATTTGGTAAGTCCGTTGACGTTAACGCGCTGCTGAGCGTTGTCAAATTGAGCGCGGCCAATGGGTAGCAATACCTTTTTGCCAAAGATCCACGAACCCGTATCCACTACCAAGTAGCGAAATTGACCCGTCGTATCGTCAAATAATCCGTCGTCTACAGAACCAACTTTGTCATCGCCATCTGCGTAGACGCTGTATTCGTCAATGTGGCTGAGACTGTTGTCGCTAAACGTGCTGCGATAGTCGGGATAAGTATCTTTTAGGCTTACAAGTGCCATGTTTAATGGGCTCCATTACTGTTATTTGTTGGCATACAATGCCATGAACAAACTATATCAATTGTTGAATAATACTTCTATGGGGCGGAAGTAATAGATCGCTTTAGCAGCGCTTATCTAGGGAGAGAGTTAACGATTAGAGTAGGTATGTCTATGGATAAAACGATGGATAAAACGATGGATAAAACGAGATAAAGCACTGACCCAGTTAGAACCGGCTCAGCTAGAAGCGGAAAAGGCTGGTTAGATCACCGGCTAAACAAAAGAGAGTAGAGAAACACCTTAAAGTGAAGTCCCTACTCTCTTTTTTGAGGCTTTTTTGAGACTTTTTTGAGAATGGGCCTATGCCTATATCTAAACACTCATCAGGACGATTCATGACGATATCGACATTACGGCAATTACCCAATAATCTCTACCGAGTGCCTACCGTACAACCGCTCTAGGCTTCTTGGCTCCTACTGTAGAACCAAATAATGAAGATGCCAGACCTAGCAGCGCACCTATCAAGAACGTGAAACCAGCTTTTGAAGCATTTGCTGCATATTGATCAGCTTCGGCAGGTGTGACATTTGGAACCGCCTGAGCAACCTGATCTTGCGATGGAATGGCAGCACCACCGGGCTGCTGTACCTGATTGAGCACTTCGCCTGCTGCGCCACCAGCACTAGAAGCTAGCACACCAAAGGTGCCAGTAATGCCAGTAGTCAGCAACCAGCCGCTCAGAACGATGGTAGTCGCCCACAAAATGGTGCCATTCATCATGGCCGTTTTACTGTTCATAGGGCCACAGGAGGATGCCATCACCCAGCCACCCAAGAACAGAGAAATTAATAGACTAATGATTGCCCAAATGCCTAGACTTGTGCCGATAGTGCGTGCCGTAGCCTCGCCGACAGCGATCGCGCCAATGGCCGTTCCCAAAGCACTCAGCAGTAGCTGAGAAACGACGGCAACGACAATTCCTGCAAAAATCGGGCCCCAGCGAACAGTATCGTGGTATTCCACCATTGGCCCAACCGGAGCGGTAGAGCGCATTCCAACTTCGTCTATATCCCGTCTTTCTGTGTATGTCATAACTAAGTCTCCTTGAATCTTCCTTTTAAAGAACAACCGTTGTTTTTTAAAACAACTTTGCCTATTCATCCGTAACATTAGACGAACGCAAACAGAGTTGAGCCTATCAAGGGGAAGAGATCTTTAAAGGGCTTCTAATGCCAGAGAAATATCTCGCCAATACCGCTGCCAATCATCCCGCTGAAAGCCTTGCTGATATTAGCTTAAGCAAACTTAATGAAGAAACATTAAGAAGTCGAAATAAGGCCAAAAACAATCCTAAGAGGGCACCACACTAAACATTTTTATGCGGTTAATCTGTCTGCTGACGGAGGTCTATTGTTCTTTTTAGCGTTCATTATGAAGTTAGAAATAAAGTTATAAAAACGTAAGCAACCTAAAGCTTTGTGAGCGGCTGTTATTATGAACCTTTACCGAATTGGCGATCGCCACCCCAACTACCCCGATACCCTTTTTAATGGGCGTGATCTCAAGGGGTTAGATGTCTACAGCGCTGAGGGTCACAACATGGGCAGCGTTTATGATTTGCTGGTAGATGAGGCCGGTCAGCTTCAGTACCTAGTCATTGGTTCCAAGGCGCGGCACAGGCTGCTGTTACCCATTAGCTACTGTAGTGACGTTGCTGATCAAAGCCGAGTGCAGGTGCACAGTTTAAATAGACATGAGTTTGGCCGCTTGCCTGAGTACGATGACAGTCAATTAAAGGAAGTAGGCCAAGCGCTTCAGCTTTACACAATGGAGCCATTAGAACGATCGCACTCGGTAGAGTCCACCGCGCCCGTCGATAGCTTAGGCACCGCTCAAGCACCTACAGCCTACGCAACCACCAATCCTTTTCAGCAGCAGACCAATCGAGTACAGTTAGAAGATCCGGTACCCAAGAACAGAGCATCTGAAAACAGACCCATTCAGCTATTTGAAGAACGCTTATTTACTCAAAAGCAGCGAGTCAAAACAGGCGAAATTAAGATCTCTAAACATACCGTTACGGGAACTGATTACGCCGATGTGCCCGTAACAAAAGAGAAAATTATCATTGAAATAGAATCCATTTACGGCAGCGATACCCGTTTAGATATTGGCGATGCTGAAGTCGGTGAAGATGGCTCTATGCGGATGGGCATCTATGAAGATCAGGTCGAGGTTTGCCGCCGGATTGTCCCTTATCAAACGGTTTCGGTTCGTAAAGAAGTCGTCTCAGATGTTGTTAAAGCGCAAGAGACGCTGCGACGTGAAGAGCTAAGCATCAGCTCAGATGGGGCACCTTATTCAGACGTGACTTTGAGTGATTCAGGCCGACTGTAAGCTCTGAACATCCATAGCCCACGCATTCGTATACAGCAGTTTCTGCCAGATTTTTTGAAGCGATTGATTTGTTTGGAATCAATCGCAAACCGGAGGGCATTTACGTGCGTGAGAAACAATAGCTCACTGGCATAACTCACCCGCTACGACTGCGCTACTCGCGCAGCAACTCGCAATATCTGCCCCGCCAAAATCGCCGCCCCAAACCCATTGTCAATATTTACCACCCCAATCCCCGTCGCACAGGAATTCAGCATCGTCAGCAAAGGCGCTAATCCATTAAAGCTAGCTCCATAGCCCACGCTCGTCGGCACCGCAACTACTGGGCAATTAGCCAAGCCAGCCACCACACTGGGCAAAGCGCCCTCCATCCCAGCCGCCACGATGAGTACATCAGATTGATCGATGACATGGCGGTTACTCAGCAGCCGATGAATGCCCGCAACGCCAACATCCCAAAGCCGAGTGACTTGGAACCCACAGAGTTCTGCGGTCACTGCCGCTTCTTCTGCCACAGGCAAATCAGCCGTACCAGCGGTTAAAATGCTGAGCTTGCCGGGGCGAACCTGCAAAGGTGCTGACGGCTGAATGGCGCAAATTCTAGCCATTTCAAAGTAGGTTGCCTGCGGTAGGGCAGCTTGAATTTCCGCGCTTTTTTCCGCGCTAACTCTGGTGGCCATCACTACCGGATGGCGAGGCTCCATCACTTTCATAATTTCGACAATCTGCGCAGCGGTTTTATCCTGTCCCCAAATCACTTCCGGAAAGCCGGTACGCTCTGTGCGGGCATGGTCAATTTTGGCAAAGTCGCCAACGGTTTCGTAGCCTTGAGTTTGCTGGAAGTCATCTGTTTGGTTGACTGATTGACTGGCTGTTTGGTTGGCTGATTGACTGGCTGTTTGGCCGTCTGCTGGGCTGGCGGATTGGCTGGCGGACTGTTGCAGCTTTTCAAAGGCTGTTTCTGGACTGAGATGGCCTGCAGCCACGGCTTGAAGCATTTCACGAACGGCGTTAGGCTGATTCACGGTAATAATAATAGGTAGTGGAGTTTGATTGGCCAAGTTCAGCTGGGTTTCAGCCAACGGTCAGCTAAAGACTAGCCAAAGTTCAGCCGAAATATCAACTGTAATAGGCTAACGTGATCTAGTTGGTTTTATATTGAGTGCTATGACTGGGGCGCTAACATCTGCTAGCTCAATCGACAGCCTGAGCCCAACTGCTATTGCTGAACCGATTGATATTGTAATTTTGACCAATGGGCCAGGGGAAGTGGCGACTTGGGTGAAGCCAGTGGTGCGATCGCTCTATCAGAAAACTTCCCAAAAAACTTCCCAAAAAGCCCCGACAAAAACCCCGCAATACCGCATTTCCGTTTTACTGTCGCCTTGCCCCCATGCCTCCGGTCAAGAAGCCACCGTTTTACAGAGCTACGCCGAAGTTAGCAGGGTTCAAAGCGCCGATCATTTCTTCAAATTTTTACTGACTGGGAAAACAAAAGATAGCTGGCAATGGCATCCTAAAGGCGTCGTAGTCTTCCTTGGCGGCGATCAGTTCTATACGCTGCTAGTCGCCAAGCGCTTGGGCTATCGCACAGTCACCTACGCCGAATGGGACGCCCGCTGGATTCGTCAAATTGATAGCTTTGGAGTAATGCGCTCAGCTTTAGCAGATAAAGCGCCCGCTCGCTACCAACACAAATTCACCGAAGTGGGCGATCTGATGGCCGATGTGCAAACGAGTGCTGATCGAGCTGAGATTTTCGCTACACTTGGGGTTGATCCAGCGGCTGAACTGATTGGCTTTTTACCCGGCTCTAAGCCAGTGAAGCTGACCACGGGATTGCCTTTGAGTTTAGCGATCGCCCACCTGCTCCACAGCCAATCTGCGCGATCGCTCACCCATCCCAGCACCCGCCAGTACGTCATCGGCGTCGCCCCAAACCTCACCCTCACCGACCCCGCCCGCTACGCCGACCCAGCCCTCAATCCCGCCGTTGAGATCATGCAAAGCCCACCGGCTCAGCTCATCGAACCCACCAGCGGTCTACCATACTTTCAAATTGAAAATGGCCCCAAAATCTTCCTCTGGCAGCGCTTTCCCGCCCTAGACCTATTCTCTCAGTGCCAGCTCTGCTTCACCACTATTGGTGCTAACACCGCCCAGCTAGGAGCCCTCGCCACCCCCATGATTGCCGTCATCCCCACTCAGCGCTTGGAAGCCGCCCGGCTAGCCGATGGCCTTTTGGGTTTTTTGGCCCGGTTACCCGGAGCCGAAACCATTACCCGCAACCTCATCGATCCGTTGATTATCAAAGCCGTACGTAAATCTGGTAGACACTTTGCTTGGCCGAATATTTGGGCCAAACGCGAAATTGTACCTGAGTTATTTGGCCCCATTACCGCCCCAGAAGTTGTCGCGCTTGCCCAAACCTACCTCACCCATCCCGAAAAACTCGCTAACCAGCGCCAAACGCTGCAAGCCCTACGCGGCCCCGCAGGCGCAGCCGACAAAATGGCCAGCCTCATTTTACAAACCGTCCACTATCCTAAATAAACCCACTCCTCACCTACTTATTTTTTCCTCGCTATGCCCCTGAACTACCCCACCACCCGCCAAGGCGACCAAACCGACAGCTACCACGGCATCACCGTCACCGACCCCTACCGCTGGCTAGAAGATCCCAACTCCCCCGAAACCGAAGCCTGGGTCACCGCTCAAAACAAAGTCACCTTCAGCTACCTCAATGCCCTACCCGGACGCACCGCGATCAACGCTCGCCTCACCGAGCTTTGGAACTACGAGCGCTACGGCATTCCCTTCAAGCAAAACGAGAGATATTTTTACTACAAAAACAACGGATTGCAAAACCAATCTGTTCTTTACACTCTGCCTACCCTAGACGCGGAGCCCACTGTTTTACTCGATCCCAATACGCTTTCTGAAGATGGCACCGTTGCCCTTTCTGGCATTGCCATTAGCGAAAACGCGCAGTACGTTGCTTATGGCCTCTCTACTGCCGGGTCAGATTGGATGGAGTGGAAAGTGCGCAACATCGCCACAGGCAAGGACACCGACGATCTTGTGCAATGGGTAAAGTTCTCCGGCGCAGCCTGGACGCACGATCACAAAGGATTCTTTTACAGCCGCTACGACGAACCCAAAGCTGAAAATAAGCTAGAGGATGTGAACCGCTATCAAAAGCTTTACTACCATGCGCTAGGCACCCCCCAATCAGCGGACGCGCTCATCTACGAACGAGCCGATCAGCCAGACTGGGGCTTTAGCGGCGATGTCACCGAAGATGGCCGCTATTTAATTATTTCTGTTTGGCTAGGTACCGCACCTAAAAATCTGTTGTTCTATAAAGACTTGCAAGATCCCAATGCTGAAGTCATTGAACTCATTTCAGAATTTGAAGCGCAGTACAGCTTAATCGACAATGATGGAACAACTTTCTGGTTTCGCACGGATCTTGATGCGCCCAAAGGCCGAGTGATTTCAATTGATATTGCGAGTCCTGAGCGTACTTATGAGCACTCCCAGTGGCAAACGCTTATTCCTGAAGCCGAAGAGACGCTAGAATCTGTCGGTGTACTCAATCATCAGTTTGTTGCTGATTATCTTAAAGACGCCTATACCCAGGTGAAAATTTTTGACCTAACCGGCGCTTTTGTGCGGAATGTGGATCTGCCGGGGATTGGATCGGCAGGTGGATTTGGCGGCGATCGCACCGACACCGAGACCTTCTACAGCTTCACCAGCTTCACCGTTCCCACCCGCATTTACCGCTATAACCTCACAACCGGCGAAAGTACGCTTTTTCGAGAGCCTACCATTCCCTTCGATCCCGATACTTACGAAACCCAACAAATCTTTTATCCCAGCAAAGACGGCACTCAGATCCCGATGTTTATCACCGCCAAAAAAGGACTGGTTCTCAATGGAGAGAATCCTGTCTTACTCTACGGCTACGGCGGTTTTAATATCTCTCTTTCTCCCAGCTTTTCAGTCAGCACCTTAGTCTGGTTAGAAATGGGCGGTATCTATGCCGTTGCCAATTTGCGCGGCGGCGGTGAATACGGTGAAGCTTGGCACGAGCAGGGCATTAAAACCAGCAAGCAAACTGTTTTTGATGACTTTATCAGTGCTGGTGAGTGGCTGATAAAAGAGAACTATACGAAGGCTGAAAAGTTAGCGATCGCAGGCGGCAGCAACGGCGGCTTACTCGTTGGTGCCTGCATCACCCAAAGGCCCGATCTCTTTGGCGCAGCCCTGCCCGCCGTGGGCGTACTAGACATGCTGCGCTTCAACCAATTCACCATTGGCTGGGCTTGGGAATCTGACTATGGCTCTCCGCAAAATGAAGAGGAATTCAAAGCCCTTTATGCTTACTCTCCACTGCACAATCTCAAACCCGACACCGCCTATCCGCCTACGATGATCACCACCGCCGATCACGATGACCGCGTGGTTCCGGCTCACAGCTTCAAATTCGCCGCCGCCCTGCAAACCGCCCACCAGGGCGAAAATCCTGTGCTCATCCGCATCGAAACCAAAGCAGGTCACGGAGCGGGCAAACCCACCACCAAACAGATTGAAGAAGCCACCGATAAATGGGCGTTTTTAGCCCACGAGCTAGGGGTCGAAATTGCCTGATGTGACGGGGCATCTAGTACAATGGCAAGAATATCTGTTCTACCATTTGGCTTAACCGATGGTCGCAACCCCGACTCGTGCAAAAGTTCAGCTAGCCCCCCAGCCAGAAATCGTCTGGGAAAAGCTGCCTGAAGACTTTGTTCTACCAGACGACCCTGTGGATAATATTAATCAACCGGCTTTAGCGGCGGCGCTGACTGACAGCTTATGTTTGGCAGGCTACCTCTCAGCAACGGCGGCAACGACCACTAACTACGGCATCTGCGCCAAAGTAGATGGCAAAACGGTTGTCAAAGCCCCAGATTGGTCATGGATTCCTGCGA
>QBMP01000021.1:0-1210 GCA_003242115.1 Phormidesmis priestleyi | reverse complement strand
CCGTCCCCAAAGCCGAAGTCGAGCGCAGCTACACCCCTGTGCTCGAAGGCGATTTACCCCTGGTTGTAATGGAGTTTCTTTCCGAAACCGAAGGCAGCGAATATTCGGTAAAGCCGACCTACCCTCCCGGCAAATGGTTCTACTACGAGCGCGTGCTAAAAGTTCCTAACTACGTCATTTTTCATCCCAAAACCGGCACCATTGAGTTTTATCAGCTCTCAGAAGACGGCTTATACAAACCCCAACTGCCCGATCAAGACGGCCTGTATTGGCTAGCTGAGGCTAATTTATTTCTAAGCGCTTGGGAAGGCGCACATCTGGATCGATCTGGCTGGTGGTTACGCTGGTGGAATGCGGAGAGGCAAATGCTGCTTTGGGGCGAGGAGCTGATAGGCCAGGAAAGGCAAAGGGCCGAGGAGGAAAGACAAAGAGCTGATCAAATTCAGCGTAAGGCAATTACAAAACTGATGGAATTAGGGCTGAGCTTTGAGCAGATTGCCGATACTTTAGATCTGTCGGTCGAAAATATTCAGCTATTTCTTGCCGAATAGTACTGGAAAGCCGAGTGCCCATCGCCTTTCTAACGGCTTTCATTGCATCCCCTAACGTGTCATCATTTATCGAAAACGGCGGCAAATCATGACAGATACTTATTCAGCGATCGCAGAAATCAACGTCCAAACCTTGGCTCAGCGCCTAGCAACTGATCCGGACGCGATTCAGCTCATTGATGTGCGAGAACCGCACGAAGTAGAAGTCGCCAGCATTGACAGTTTTATCAACCTACCGCTGAGCCAGTTTCCAGCTTGGTCGCCTACTATCAGCAGCCAATTTGATCCAGCGGCTGAAACCATTGTCATGTGTCATGCCGGAATGCGCTCCGCCCAAATGTGCCAGTGGCTCATGAATCAAGGATTCACGAATGTCAGCAACTTGGCAGGCGGCATTGATGCCTACAGCCGCCAAATCGATCCTTCGATTCCAATTTACTAAATTTCTTTGAAGCCCTTAGCTGACAATAGCTACACCCATTACACCGACACCATAACAATTGAATATCTACATCTGAGTATCTATAGCTAAGTAGGTCGATCTAATTATTTGTAAGATGCAAACAGTCAAAGTACATCTTGCTTCAGAGCCCCAGAATTGGGGACGGGGGCTTCAGCATCCGAAGCTCATCTACGATTTAATTAAGCTGACCTACTTA
>QBMP01000219.1:618-7482 GCA_003242115.1 Phormidesmis priestleyi | reverse complement strand
CACTGCGGAATCGCTTCTTGAAAGACTTGATGAAGCGCTATGGCACTCAATGGCGACTTGACCATCTGGCTAGCAGCTTCAAGCTCTACTGCGCGAAAAATCAGGCTAAAGCGATCAATTTGCTGCGTGCACTCACGATCAATGCTGTTTAATCGCTGGATGACCTGTGCGTCTAAATCTTTGCGCTTGAGCAGCGATCGCGTATAAGTCCGAATCGTGGTCAGCGGCGTGCGAATTTCGTGTGCCATCGCCTTGAGCAAATCGCTATCAGACAACTGGCCGCTGCTTTGATCATTGCCCTGATTGCGGAATGGGCGGGCGATCGCCGAGCCGCAACCGGCATAGCAGGCTGAGGCAAACTCGCTAGCAGCCAGCGGTTGAACTGGCTGACCGTACGATAGCTAGGCTCTTGAGGCGCAAATTTGTCTACCCACTGTTCAATAAAATCGAGCTGATGACGGCGGGTTAGGCGAATGCGCGATCGCAACAGCCGCCACACAGAAGTTACCACCTCAGGCATAAACGAAAACTGAAAGCGCAGCTCATCGTTGGCATCTTTCCCTAGCACCAGCACCAGCGCAAACTGGGGCGTAAAAACGACAGCAAATCGCTCTTGTAAGAGCGGATCGTCTGCTAATAAAGGCAGCAGCCGAGTGGAGGGGGAAGCTTTTTTAAACGTTGAGTGAAAAAGTCTGCCTACGGGCGCAAGGGCGCTGAACGGACTGGTCAACGAGTCAGCAGAATAAGGAACAAATATCCAATTAGAGACTTGAGCAATTAAATCAGGTTCGCTCAATAAAGGAACTGGCCCACAAAGTACTAGCGCTTGCGGCGAGAGGGACTAGATTTGCGGGCAGATTTGCCACTAGACTTGAAGAAGCCTTTTTTTTGAACGCTCTGCTGCTGGCGAATGTGCTGCATTAAAAACTGATTGAGCGCTGCCACCGCCCCTTGCCACTCTCGTTCAGCCCGCTGTTGCTTAGCCTCAGCCGACAGCGCATCACGAACCGTTTTACCGCCAGAATTGCCACTAGAGCGATCGCCCAGAAGCGGATCAGTTGACTCAATTGATCTAATTGACCCAGTTGACTCAATCGAGCAGTCGCTCGCATAGTCGCTGCCATAAGACTCCAATTGGCCATCAAGAGCCAATTCGCCTAAAGCAACTAGGGCACTAATCGTAGGTAAAAGCTGATCCGTTGCACTCATAGCGTTGGGGGGCAAAAACGATGGCACTGTGTCGCTAAACCATCGGCGAAAATAATCTACTCCCACCCTACTGGTAAGCCTTTTATCATGGCTATGAGTAGAACCGAAGCCCAACCGAACGTTAGTTGAGATTAGCTATCGAAAAGCAGACCTGAAAGCAGACCTAGAAGCAGATACTGAAAAGCGACCCGATCGCATCTAACCACCAGAAAAATACTCAGAACTTTAACTCAGAACTTTACGAGAGGACTCATGGGAGATGTCGCTTTGCCTAAACTAGCTGTGGCTATCTGCCCAGGGTTCCATCCGGCAGCGCTGACAGATGGATGGGTGCGATCGCTTCCTCCCTTTACCCAACCTCATATCGCCACCGCGCTACCGATTGATGCGATCGCCATTTTCAACTGGCTGATTCAAACCTTCGGCTCTCCCTCTACAGCGACAAAAGATTCGCAGCCTACAAAGGTGTCAAAAGCGCCGCTGATCGCCATTGGCTTCAGTGCAGGCGTGGTTGGCCTTACCGGAGCGCTTTACCTATGGCAGCAGCAAGGCGGCAAAGTCGCTCAATTCTTTGCAGTAGATGGCTGGGGCACACCGATTATCGGGCTGCCCGTATGCCGCCTTAGTCACGACAGCTTTACCCACTGGAGCAGCCTCCCTTTGGGCGCAGGCAAGGTAAACTTTTATGCTGATCCCGGCGTCGATCATCTTCAGCTTTGGGGCTCGCCAGCAGCGGTCATGGGCCAAAAAGTCATCAGTCAGCAGGGCAGCGGATGGCTAGATCTCAGGCCAACCGTGCAATCGCAGCCGATCACAGCCGCTGATTTTGTCAGCCAGCAGCTTCAGCTAGAGCAGGCAAAGCTCACTCCCAAAAGCTGGAGTTGATCGGGTGCAGTGCGATCGCCGGTATTATTCGGCATTATTCTTTTTCTCTGACAAAGCAGAATAGAAAATCTTGTTGTTAATTTGGCTACAATTTACACTTGAATTGAATCAGCGATTCAGGCAGCGCATTCAGGCAGCATTTTATTTTTTAGGCAGCGTTTTACTACCCTATTTTTTCCTATGGTTTCTTCCATTACCCTCAAGCCCTCAACAGCGACACAGCGAGTCAGCGGCGCTTATGCGCTGATTGATAGCTTGGTACGGCACGGCGTCGAGCATATTTTTGGCTATCCCGGTGGCGCGATTTTGCCCATTTATGACGAAGTGTATAACGCTGAGCAAAAAGGCTTGCTGAAACACTTTTTGGTACGTCACGAGCAAGGCGCTGCCCACGCTGCCGATGGCTACGCTAGAGCCACAGGGAAAGTAGGCGTATGCTTTGCGACGTCAGGGCCAGGAGCCACCAACCTCGTCACCGGCATCGCCACCGCCCAGATGGACTCCATTCCGATGGTGATAGTAACAGGTCAGGTGAGCCGCGCTGCCATTGGTACCGATGCCTTTCAAGAAACTGACATTCACGGAATTACACTGCCAATCGTCAAGCATTCTTATGTGGTGCGCGATCCCAACCAGATGGCGCAAATTGTAGCCGAAGCTTTTTATATTGCTAAAACGGGTCGCCCAGGGCCAGTTTTGATTGATGTGCCCAAAGACGTAGGGCTCGAAGAAATCGACTATATTCCAGTAGAACCGGGCGATGTAACGATCCCCGGCTATGCGCCGCAGACATCGGGCGATGTCTATCAAATAGATGCCGCAATCGCCCTGCTACGAGCAGCCGAGCGCCCCTTGCTTTACATCGGCGGTGGAGCCCTTGCCGCCGGTGCCCCTGCGGAATTACAGGCGCTAGCGGAAGCGTTTTCTGCCCCGATGACCACCACGCTCATGGGCAAAGGTTCCGTCAATGAGCACCATCCACTAGCGGTAGGAATGCTGGGAATGCACGGCACCGCCTATGCCAACTTTGCGGTGAGTCAGTGCGATTTACTGGTCGCGATTGGGGCCAGATTTGATGATCGCGTCACCGGCAAGCTCGATGAATTTGCCAGTCGTGCCAAGGTGATTCACATTGACATTGACCCGGCAGAAGTAGGCAAAAACCGGCTGCCCGAAGTGCCGATTGTGGGCGATGTGAAAGTGGTCTTAGAAAAGCTGTTGGCCCGCTTGAGCGATCCCGCAGTGACTCCGGTCGCGCCGGACGGGCAAAAAACTCAGGCTTGGCGCGATCAAATCGACACCTGGAAACAAGATTTTCCCCTACATGCGCCGATCTACGCCGATGAAATTTCGCCCCAGTCCGTCGTTGTGGAACTCACTCAGCAGGCTCCTAATGCCTACTACACCACCGATGTGGGCCAGCATCAAATGTGGTCGGCGCAGTTTTTGAAAAATGGGCCTCGGCAGTGGATTTCGAGCGCGGGGCTAGGCACGATGGGCTTTGGCCTACCAGCGGCAATGGGCGCACAGACGGCGCTGCCGGATGAGCAGGTGATTTGCATCAGTGGAGATGCTAGCTTTCAAATGAATCTGCAAGAGTTGGCGACCTTGGCTCAGT
The DNA here is from genome assembly GCA_003242115.1 of Phormidesmis priestleyi. Classification (GTDB taxonomy): domain Bacteria; phylum Cyanobacteriota; class Cyanobacteriia; order Phormidesmidales; family Phormidesmidaceae; genus Phormidesmis; species Phormidesmis priestleyi_A. Next base: position 3,770 of record QBMP01000219.1, on the reverse strand, counting down.
ACAACCTCAAGGTCAAAACCGTGATTTTGAACAATGGCTGGCAGGGAATGGTGCGGCAGTGGCAGCAGAGCTTTTTTGGGGAGCGCTACTCGTCTTCTAATATGGAGGTGGGGATGCCTGACTTTGAACTGCTGGCCAAAGCCTTCGGGATCAGGGGCATGGTGGTGAATGATCCGAATGAGTTAGCAGTTGCGATCGCTGAAATGCTAGCGCACGACGGCCCTGTGCTGATGGATGTGCGCGTGCGCCGCGACGAAAACTGCTACCCGATGATTCCACCCGGTAAAAGCAATGCTGACATGGTGGGTCTACCCGCAGATAAGCTCAGGCCAAGTGTTTAAAGGCTTTTCTGCTTAAGCTCAATTCTTAAGCTCGGCCATACGTCAGCGATATCTAGATCGCCAAGCGTCTGTATTTGCGGACGCTTGGCTAATTTTTAGCGGTACTGGGAAAATTGGGATAACCGCCTCGTATCCGCTTTACAGTCGCTTCACATTCGTTTCACATCTGCTTCACGGTAGCAGATTACGCCCAAGCTCAAGTTCGCCTTAACTCGCTTAAAGCCCCTGTATTCATACTGAACTGCTTCGAGAAGCGAGCCAAAAGTCTGAAGTTTTTCTGGTATTTGGCTTGTTCTTCTTCCGTTAGCAAGGTAGTATGCGCGTAATTTGATTCACAGCAGTGCAACACCAAGCTAAAAGCGCCGAGCAATCAACGGGACAAGGCACTGCGTAAATCAATGGCATCATTCTTAACTTTTAATACAATCGCATGGTCTTCGCTACTGAACTCGACCCTCTCGTCAAATCTACCCAGCGCCCAGCTGCGCGAGTGAATCTCGATCACGCTAGGCTCAATTCGCCCCATTCGCCTGCTCTCAGGGCCACAGCTTCCCCACAAAAAGTAGTGCCACTGCGGTTGGGAACATCGGTGCGAGTCGGCGCGGTGCCGCTATCACTGCCAAAACAGCCGAAGCTACCCTTTGCCATTAAGCTGCTAACGCGCTTGCAGCAAGGCTCAACGGCGATCACTTGCCTGCTAGCTACGAGCGCGCTAGCCGTGTACGGTTCTACGGTCTATGTGGACAAATCTACTGAATATGCGCTGACTCAAATCGACCAGCTACAGGGCGAATCGCAGCAGATGACGGCTGCAAACGAAGCCATTAAGGAAAGTCTAGCCGAGCAAGCCGCTCAGCCGGGATCGGGGCTAACGCCTTACAAAGCAGGCGATGTACTGTTTTTGAAGCCCGCGCCCACTCGGCCATTAGCTGAGGTCAACTCAGCGCCCAACTCAACGCCCAACTCAGCGCCCAAAGAAGAGCGCGATCGCCCGATGGGATACTAAATTGGGATACTAAAAAGGTCATATGGCTGCACATACTCGTTCGCGATCGCGCCGTCACAAGCCCTTACCGACCGCGCCTCAATCCAGGGCAAGGCCCCTTTATGCTGAGGCCGCTCTCACCGATTCGCCCAGGCTACGCCTGATTAGCGTATGGCTGCTGCTATTGGCAGGCATGATTGCAGTCAGCATTCGCCTAGCCTACCTACAGCTTGCCATCGGTGACGATCTTCATACGATGGCCAAAGAGCAGCAGGCCATTCAAGCCACGCCTCAGATCTCTCGGCGACAGATTGTCGATCTTCAGGGCAACGTGATCGCGATGGATCAAGTGGTGTACACCCTGTTTGTACACCCCATGCTGTTCAAAAAAACGAACAAAGAAGTGGCTCAGATGTTGAGCCCTGTGCTGGAGCGAGCTCCCAAAGATCTCTCTAAGCTATTTGCTCAGCAGGAAAGCGGCATTGAGGTCGGCACAGATATCTCTGAGGAAACGGCCAAGCGGCTAAAGTCACTGCGATTGGATGGGCTGGAATTAGTGGCATCGCCAAAGCGGTTTTATCCGCAGGGCGATTTGTTTTCCCAGGTAACCGGCTATGTTGATCTTGACGGCTCACCGGGCGGTGGAATCGAGCTAGATCTGCAAGACAAACTCAAATATGACGATCCCAAGGCGGGAGAGGCTATGCCTTTGCAGCAGGTCACCCGTGATGATTCTCAGCTTCAGCTCACGCTTGACAGTCGGTTACAGCGAATTGCCCAAGAAAATTTGGCCATAACGGTTAGCAAATTTGGCGCTAAGCGCGGCACCGCGATTGTAATGGATAGTCGCACGGGCGCAATTTTGACGCTGGCAGTTGCGCCTACGTACGATCCCAACAAGTACTTCGATGCCAACATTGAGTACTTCAAAAACTGGGCGGTCAGCGATCTCTATGAGCCGGGATCGACGTTTAAGCCGATTAATGTGGCGATCGCCCTAGAAAATAACAGCATTGATCCCAACGATACCGTCTACGACGAAGGCCAGATTTTTGTCGGCGAATGGCCCATTCAAAACGTTGATTTTTCTAGCGGCGGCGGCAGAGGCACGCTTTCGATTACCGACGTATTGCGCTACTCCAGCAACGTTGGCATGGTGCATATCATGCAGAGATTACAGCGCAGCACCTATTACGACTGGCTAGAAAAACTCGGCCTCGGCAAGCCCACTGGCATTGATTTACCCGGTGAAGCGGTCGGTCAAATCAAAACGCGTCAGCAGTTTGTCGATGGCCCCATTGAAGCCGCAACTACCGCATTTGGCCAAGGCTTTTCGCTCACGCCCATACAGCTAGTTCAGCTCCATGCCACGCTGGCTAACGGCGGCAAGCTAGTCACTCCGCATGTCGTTCGCGGTTTAATAAATACCGACAAGGAACTCACTTGGACGCCGGATCTTGAGGCTCCTCGGCAACTTTTTTCGCCTGAAACGACAGGCGAAGTGTTGAACATGATGAAAGCCGTCGTCGATGATGGCACCGGCTCAGCTTCTAAAATAGACGGCTATCAAATTGCCGGAAAAACGGGGACAGCGCAAAAAGCCACCGAATACGGCTCATACGGCAATCAGCGGATTACCAGCTTTGTCGGCATTGCACCCGTTAGCGATCCCCATTATGTAGTGCTGGTCGTCGTCGATGAGCCGCAGGGCGAAAATTCTTACGGCGGCACGGTCGCGGCCCCTTTAGTAAAGAAAATCTTAGAGTCACTGGTGGTTTTAGAAGGGATTGAGCCCGATGGGACTGCGCCGTCGAGCCTACCTGCTG
>QBMP01000219.1:0-594 GCA_003242115.1 Phormidesmis priestleyi | reverse complement strand
AGCTAGCGATCGCCGCCGCACTCAGTTGGCGGCAGGGTTGAGCCGACGTTGATCATAGAATAATTGCTGAAGTCAATCACAGCGTTGGCAAGTTCAAGGCCGCTGCTGTCGGTACGGATGTTCTGAAGCTGGAGGATGCTGCCGTATGGCGATGCCGCCGTTGCAATTGATTGGCTAGGCGCATTGGCATAGGCCGTACCCGTGATGCTGTTGCCGCTGGCAATGCCAGTAATACAAAGGCTCACACGACCAATCTCAGGCAACAAATAGCCAGTGACTCGATTGCCCACCTTGCTCAACAAGAAAATTGATCCGCCTTGCTGATCGAGTTCGGCATTGGAATAGATTCGGGGTTCGGCAGATCCGCTTACATATCGGTAGCTGCCGTCAGCCAAAGCGGATAGCGTCGAAATCACTTTGCCATCAAACGGTGTGGGCTGTACGGTGGTTGGCGTAAAGTTGTAGGGATCGACTAAAGGGGCGCGATCGCTGCCCGCAGGTTCTGTTTGTAGTTCTATCTGTGGTTCTATCTGTGGCGGCGGCGCTGCTGGCACTACCACGGGGGTCTGCACAGCAGGCGGCGGCGTAACGGGC
>QBMP01000218.1:3267-7526 GCA_003242115.1 Phormidesmis priestleyi | reverse complement strand
TCGGCGACGCGGCCAACGACGGCAATTCGACCGGCGGCTGGAGCGTAAATGGGTGAGCCGTTGCTGGCTGCGTAGTCTACGCCGCGATGGTAGTAGTCTTGAGCAAAAACACCGTTGTAGTAGCGGCGGTTGCCGTAGTTAGAGCTGATGTAGCCAGTGCTGGGTTTGGTCATGGGGCCATTCCAGTAGCGGGTGGGGGTGCGCAGGGCGCGCAGTTCATCTAGGCGGTTAAATTCGTGGTCGGTGCCTTCGAGATCGGCGCGGCCTGGAGAAAGGGTGATGTATTGGGTGTTGAAGGTGCGATCGCTGATATTTACGGCCATATTGTTATTGCCTTCTGGCCCACTAATTTGTAGCGTCATTCGGCCTGGGCGCGTGTTGGGACTGGTCGGCACGAGGGCGCGGTAGCGATTGTTTGAGCGCGCAAAGCTGGGGTAGGTAGTGCCATCAACGGTGACAGTCGGCGCTTCGGCAGTGCCGTCACTTTGCATCATGACTGAAAGGGTGTCGCCAAGCGTAGGCTGACCAGGAGAAATTTGCACCTGGTAGGCTTGAGCGGGCGCTGCTAATGCACTCCAAATCACAATCGCTGTAGCCACAGCAGTCAGCATCAGCCAGCGCAGCTTGATGCGCTGACGCAATTGAAGTAATAGCGGAGCCAAAAAAGATTTCATGGTCATAAATAACAATAAACAGCGTTAGAAGAGACTTTTAGCACAATTCTTTTAGCACAATCTTTTAGAGCAGTTCTTTAGAGATATTTTTTACCATTCTCTGAAAATTCTCTGAAAATTCTCTGATGAGAGTAAATAGCTTTGTACACCAAGCTTCTGCTAGCGTTTTATTAGCCTAGACCATACCATTTTCGGTCGCTTTTGCCTGTCAAGGCGATGACGATTAGCGATCGCACCTTCAGAAAAGTTCAGTCAAAAAACTTGAAAACACACACTGTCGAAACCTAGTGGCTGGTTTTGATGTAGGCAATGGCCGCCTTGATCATCTTTGACGCAGATGGCGTTCGCATCTTGCCAGCCGACTGCGCCGATGAAGGTGTCGCCTGTGGTGACTTTGACTTCTACGGTTTTTTTATCGCGGATCAGGGTTTGGACTTGGCGAATGCTGGGAAGTTCGAGATCGAAGCCGTTGGAAGACATGGGTTTATTCAAGTTTATTTCAGGGAAGTTGGAATGAAAGGGTCTTTGGTGATTAGGTTGCCCGCCCAGGTTCGGCGGCGCTCAGCTCTTGGAAAGCGAGTGAAAACGGTAGAATGCACAGGCGGTAGAATGCACAGAGCGATATGAATAGGATTTTTTATGACGACGCTTTCATTCAGCAAGTATCACGGGTTAGGCAATGATTTTGTGCTGGTGGATAATCGCGCCAGTGAAGCGCCTTTAATCACGCCTGAGCAGGCGGTGGCGGTGTGCGATCGCAATTTTGGCATCGGTGCAGACGGCGTAATCTTTGTGCTCAGCGCCCCAAAAGGCAATGAGGAAATCGATTACACCATGCGGATTTATAACTCCGATGGCTCTGAGCCGGAGATGTGCGGCAATGGCATTCGCTGCTTGGCTAAGTTTATTCATAACTTGGAAGCAAAAGACGGTGCAGCGCCTGAATTGCCGCATACCTATCGTATTCACACCCTCGCGGGCACGATTCGCCCTGAGCTAAAAGCCGATGGACAGGTAACGGTAGATATGGGTGAACCGGTGCTATTGGCTTCAGAGATTCCAACGACGCTGGCCGCAGCGGGTGAAAAGGCAATCGATAAAACCTTGCAGGTAGGCGGCAAAGCCCATCAGGTGAGCTGTGTGAGCATGGGCAACCCGCACTGCATTACGTTTGTCGATGATGTGGAGGCGGTGCCTTTAGCTGAAATTGGGCCACTGTTTGAGCATCATGAAGCGTTTCCGTCACGGATCAATACTGAGTTTGTAGAAGTGGTGCGGCCTGATTACCTGAAGATGCGGGTGTGGGAAAGAGGGGCTGGGGCAACCTTAGCCTGTGGGACGGGAGCTTGCGCGCTGTTAGTGGCGGCGGTGCTGAATGGGAAGAGCGATCGCCAAGCAACCGTAGAATTGCCCGGTGGCCATTTAGAAATTGAGTGGGCCGCGAATAAACGAGGCTTTATGACCTGGCAATTAGCCATTTGTATCCGCAGGCTGATTGGGTGCTATCGGGCATTAATGCGGGCGGCAATATGGGGGCAGATATTCACCTGTCGGGAACGGTCGCAGCGGTGCGTGAGGCCGCGCTTCTTCGTAAGCCGGGGATTGCTATTTCTCAGTATAAATATCGCAATCAGCCGTTCGACTGGGCACGGGCAACTCGACTGACGGCGCGGGTGCTGCCTCAGCTGATGGCCAAAGGCGCTGCGCCGGGGCAGTTTTGGAATGTGAATTTACCTGCGCCGCCATTGGATGGCTTGCCAGATAGCTTAGGAGATGAGCCTGAAATTGTGTTTTGTGAAGGCTGTACTCAGCCGCTGCCGGTAGAATTTGCGGTCGATGAAGGCGGGTTTCGGTATGTGGGGGCGTATGACACTCGCCTGCGCGATCCGGGGCGGGATGTGGATGTATGCCTTAGCGGGCGAATTAGTGCCGTGAGTATTCGGCTATGGTGAGAGAGCAGAAATAGCACAGCCTCCGCGCTCATTCATACATAAGCTTTATGCAAGTGCAGGCAGAAAAGGTTTATTGTGCGTAATAATGCGGTTTTGTGTAGTTTGCGCATAGCTTCCAGGAAGGTCTGTGACATTGTGTAGTAATATGGCTTTTCGTTATTGATAAGGCTCTATTCGCTGCGGCTTTTACTCCCGAACTGGCTTTTTACTTTTGAACTATGGTTCAGCTCAATACTGGCTTTACGCTTTTCTTCAGTTTGCTGGTGGAAGCGATGCCCTTTTTACTAATCGGCGTAGCGTTTTCTAGCCTGCTGCTGTTTTTTGTGGATGAGCGCAAGCTCGTGGGCGTACTGCCAAAAAATGCTTTCTTAGGGGCGTTGGCCGGTAGCCTGATTGGGCTGATATTTCCGGTGTGCGAGTGCGGCAATGTGCCGGTCGCAAGGCGGATGCTAATTCAGGGTGCGCCAACAGCGGTGTCGGTGGGCTTTTTGCTGGCCGCCCCGACGATTAACCCAGTGGTGTTTTGGGCGACGTGGGTAGCGTTTCGTGGGCAGCCTGAAATTGTATTTCTGCGGGTGGGCTTCACGCTGCTGATTGCGACGACGGTGGGCTGGGTGTTTAGCCGTCAGGGCGATATTGGCCCCTTTTTGCAGCAGTCGGTGGCGCGCGGTCGGTTTCGCGATCGCACTCCCGAAGTTACTGCCTCATCATCTGCATCATTATCGGCTACGCCGTCACTTTTGCAGGGCGGCACTTTTATCCAAGGAGCCGATGGCGCTGCGGCCTTGCGGCTAGATACGCCGATGGCACAGCGGTTAGTGGCCAATCCGGCGGCGGCGCAGCCAGTGAGCAACCGGCTAATGCTGACATTGGAAAACATGGTGCGAGAGCTGCGGGAACTGGGCGCGGTGCTGGTGATGGGAAGTGCGATCGCGGCTACCGTTCAAGTCGCTGTCCCGCGCGAACTGATTTTGAGCTTAGGTCAGGGCATGGTGTCGTCTATTTTGGCGATGATGGTGCTAGCGGCCGTCGTCTCGATTTGCTCGACGGTGGATTCATTTTTTGCGCTGTCATTTGCGGCTACGTTCACGAGTGGCTCACTGCTGGCCTTTCTAATTTTTGGCCCCATGATTGATCTGAAAAATATTGGCCTGCTGCTGACGGTGTTTAAAGGTAGGGCAGTGTTTTATCTGTTTGCGCTGGCGGCGATGATGAGCTTTGGCCTATCGCTGTTTGTGAACTTGTATATTGGCTGATTTGTCTATGCGTTCCTCTAAAGGTTTTTCGACGCGGTCTTCGGCACGGTCTTCGGCGCGGGTTTCTAAACGACTGCCTTGGCGAGACATCTTAGATGTACTGGCGCTTGGAGCCTGGAGCGCTATGCTCTTCCGCTATTGGTTTACCGGCAAAATTCTGCTGTTGCTGCATCCTAACTACACTTGGCTGTCGCATGTGGCGGCAATTGTGCTGCTGCTGCTGGTGATATTTACCCTATACAAAATTTGGGTAGCTCGATCAAATCAACCGATTACCAGAGCGGCGAGTGACGCTCAAAAAGAGTCTGGCCATGTGACGCTGCTGCCACCGACTTTGAGCAGCGCGGTGCTGCTAGGCGTTGCTATATTTGGCTTGT
>QBMP01000218.1:541-3257 GCA_003242115.1 Phormidesmis priestleyi | reverse complement strand
GATCTATACCCCACGGGCATTTGCGAGTGAGACGGCGATGCAGCGAGGCATTTCTGAAACGCTGACGCTGACTCGCGCTCAGCCTCGACGCTTTGTGCGGGCAGTGGCCTCAGAGGAGCGCACGATTATCGACTGGATTCGGCTGGTAAATGTGTATCCAGAGCCTGATGCCTATGCGGATGAGGCGGTTGAAGTGACTGGCTTTGTAATTCATCCAGAAACTTGGCCAGCAGACTATTTGATGATCTCGCGGTTTGTGCTGACCTGCTGCGCGGCAGATGCTTATCCGGTGGGCATTCCGGTTGTGCTAAATGCCGGACAGGGAAGCAGCGGATCGAGTAGCAGCGGGGATGCTCGTGAGCCGTATCCGGTAGATAGCTGGCTAAAAATTACTGGCAAAATGACGACGAAAACGCTAGATAATCGTCGGCAGGTGGCAATCATCCCTACTCAAATCACCCCCATTGAAGAACCCAGAAACCCCTATGAGTATTAGGTTTCAAAGGACAAAACTTGACTCAATGCAGCCACTGGATCGCACTGCCTGGGCAGTCATAGGACTGCTAGCAGTGGTGATTGCCGCGATGCTGCTGCTGGGCTCTCAGGCACGGCCGAGCGTGCGCAGCTTTTCTTGGCAAGATCAGGCGGTGTCGGCTGAAGATGTGGCTTTTATGCTGACCTTTACGCAGCCGGTGGAGCCGCAGAGCGTGGAGAAAAACCTCGTGATTAAGCCTGCGCTAGCCGGTAAGTTTAGCTGGGCTGGGCGGCGGATGGCCTACACCCTAGCCGTGCCTGCGCCCTATGGCGAAAGCTATACGCTCTCTTTGCCTAAAGCCGATGCCCTAGGCGGCCAGTCGGGGTTTGAGCCTTTTCAGGCGGCTTTTCGGACGCGCGATCGCATCTTTGCCTACATCGGTGCAGAAGGCGCTGACCAAGGTCGGCTGATTATGTTTAATCTCACCCGTAAAGAAAAGACAATTCTGACGCCTGAAGGGCAGCGAGTGCTAAATTTTCAGCCGTATCCTGAGCGCGATCGCATTCTATTTTCGGCAATTGATACTAAAGAAAAGACGGAAGGGTTAGCGATCGCCAGCCTTTACACCGTATTGACCGGCTTAGACGAAACCGCCGCACCCGCCAAATGGAAATTCTGGCAGCACGCGACTAAGCCCCTAGCGGCTGGCACTACCGAGCTTGTATTAGATAACAAAGACTATCAAAACCTAAAATTTGATCTCTCTCCCGACGGGAAAGTGATCGTCGTGCAGCGAGTTAGCAATAAAAATCCAGCCGACTTTGGCCCCTGGGTCATTCGAGCAGGCGAAGCGCCGCGCCCTCTCAAAACTGAGCCCGGTGGCGACTTTACGATTGCCCCCGATAGTCAGTCATTGCTGCTTCAGCAAGGCCAAGGAACTGCGGTCATCGCCCTGTTTCCAGAAGCTGAGAAAGCCAACGAACCAAAGGGCCAGTCTTCAGACGCGCTATTGGACTTTTTGCCAGAGTATGGCCTGACGCTAGATGTTGCTACCGATGGCAGTGCCGCAGCGCTGGTGAACTTCAACCAGGACGATCCGGCTAAACAGTATACACAATCGCTGTTTTGGGTGTCGAGTGCGGGCGTCGAAAAGCAGCTACTAGAGACAGATGGATCAATTTTGAGCGCAAAATTTAGCGACAATAATCAGCTTTTGTACTGCTTGGTCAATCGGCTCGTAGAAGGGGCAGGGCTCGGTGTAGCTACAGATTCGGCGGAAACCTCAGAATCTGGCTCAGACTCTAGTTCAGCGTCTAGCAATAGCGGCAGCAGTGAATTAGATCTTGGTGAACAAACCTATCAAGTTGTGCCTTATCTCAGCGTGATTAACATCAAAACTGGCCAAGAGCAAAAGCTGCTAGAAATGCCGCCTCAGCCCGAAATTACCGTCAGCCCCTCGCCTGACGGGATTGCTATTTTGTTTGATGAAACGCTAGTGCTCGATCCGCAAAAAACAGGTTCATCTTTCTCAGGGGCTACTGATCGGCTTTGGCTGCTGCCTTTGTTTAGCACAGAGGCAGAGCGCATGAGTGAGCAACCCATTCCACTGCCACCCACTCAGCTAGAAGTCGCAGGCCGCCATCCGCTTTGGCTACCTTAATTTGAATCAACGCTAGCGCTAGCTACTGTGTGTGCCATTGCGCTGAATATACATTTGCAGAAAAATTTGTGCAGCAGACGGCTCTAAAACATCTAGCGCATTGACGATTTCGGGAATCGAATCGGCCAGCGGATCGCTGACTTCATTTACCCATTGATTCACGGTAGAGCGTGCCACGCCCATAGTCACAGCTAGCCGGTTTTGACTGATGTTGTACTGTTGAAGCACATGCTTCAAGGCTTTACCTGCTCTGCCCATTTTTTTCATAGCTCAAATAAATGACGATCACAAGCGGTTGCTTAGCGCCGCCTGACTGTTCATACTTACTAACCTCAGCATTCATAATCCTGAAGAATTTATACTGAAGTTTGAAGTTCATCATCAGAGATCGCACTGATCGTAGAAATGAACTTCGGACAGTAATGGGATTGACACTCTGTACGGTTGTTTTCCTTTTATCTGTGCCTTAGCAGCTCAATTACTCAAAAATGATGGGCAAAGTCCATACAAAATTTTCACTCAGCCGCCATAAAACGTGGAGTTTTGCTATTAATTGTTGATAGCTTTTGTTTTGTTTTATA
>QBMP01000218.1:0-531 GCA_003242115.1 Phormidesmis priestleyi | reverse complement strand
CCCGTGATTTCACTGAGAAAGCATTAGGAGATGGGCTAATTAGTGCCTGTGGGGCGCTGAACTTGGGTTTTTGGGATAGGGGTGAAACTGGGTTCAGTGCCGGTAGGTTTTTCGCCCCACTGGTCGAGGTGTTCGTTGTTTAGGCTGTTCTGCCAAGCTTCGCGAGTGGATTCGTCATTGGTGTGAGCCTTTGGAAATCGGCTATCTGGCTCAGGCTCAGGCGGGACAAATAGAGCTTCTGACTCTTGCAAGCTGGGCTGCGGAGGTGCAGGTGGAGTAACGGTTTCGACTGGATGCGCTGTAGGCGCATAAGTTTCGGGGGCGTAAGTTTCTGAGTAGGATTCGGGCGTGTAAGGGGCGGGCTCGTCGGAGGATGCGGTCGGCTGAGGAGCTAGTGGTTGAGGAGAGAGCGGCTGAGGGGCAAGAGGTTGAGAAAAAGGCTGAGAAGACAGGGACTGAGGGGCAAGAGGTTGAGGAGCTAGCGGTTGAGGAGTCAGCGGCTGAGATTCAGAGGTTTGAGTATCTAGGTGC
>QBMP01000217.1:3589-7563 GCA_003242115.1 Phormidesmis priestleyi | reverse complement strand
AATCTAAAGGCTAGAATGCTCGGCAAATTTAGCCCTAACCCATAGGCCAGCTTGCCAAAAATACCCAATGTTGAAAATCCTGCCGCTGAGACAACAACCAGCACCGTTCCAACCAAATTTTCAGATAGGGCACGATTATCTGCCGTCAACGCCTCCATAGCTGAAGGTGCTGAAGATGAACTGTCTGCCTTAGGGCGATCGCGATCAGGCATTTTTGTACTTTAAATGAGAAGCAAAAAAGAAGCGTGCTGCCTCAGCCGACGGCTTTGTGTAGGTAGTCTATCGCTTATTTTGCTGATTTAAACCATTAGGGGCCTTGGGATGTGGGGAGGTCGGGGATGAATTGATCAAGGGGATTGGGTTTATTAGGCGCTGACTGAGTAGGGATGAGCGATGGATAGACTTGGAGTCCGTCGGCTGGAATCCAACCGGAGTAATGGCGCACAGTGGTGGTGTTAGCCTCTAAGTTGAGCAGGTCAAAGTCGCCGCGAATGGCGACTTGATCGAGATTAGGGCCGGTGCTGATGTTGGATTTCACAAGGCCGTAAGGGCCACCGCCAAAGTGATTTTGACTGACTTCATCGAGGCTGCGAGCAAAGCGATCGCCTGCCCAGTGCCAAGTGTACCCTGGCCAATAAACCGGCTCACCGCCCGCAAACTGTCGGGCAACGCTATTGCTCGTTTTATAGCCGCCTTGAGAAAGCTGTACTTCAAAGCCGGGTTTATAAACCACTTCGTAGCGCGTTACTTTTGGCGGTAAGTCAGGGTCTTCAGCGCCGTCTGCGAGTTTCCAATTAGCCCACAGCACTTCAGCTTCAGGCTCGGTGAGGGTGGCGGCTGGCTGATCGGCTTGTGAACTGGCGTAGAGATCGATACCTGCTTGCGGCAGGGCGGCGGTGAAGGCGAATCGCCAGCAGTCCCAGCCTTGAGCCTGATCAATGCTTTGCCACTCGATCTGGCAAATGCCGTTGCCAGTGCCTACCCAAAGCTGATCATCGCTGACCGCAAGTTCAGTGGGAATGGCACCAATCAGAGGGCTGTTGGTGATGCTGTAGCGCTGTAGCGTTTTGGTCATTGGCTGATAGGCAATCAAGCCATCGGCTGGCAGATAGGGGTTACCTTCGCCGCTGCGCTGGGTGCCGAGCCAAAGGGTGATGTTGGCGGTGGATTCGGCACTAGGTTCGCCAGTGGGTTCGCCAGTGGGTTCGTCAATGGATTCGTCAGTGGATTCGCTAGTAGATTCACCTGTGGATTCTGGGGCGGCGGCGGTTTCAAGATTAGGGGTGAGCGCGATCGCTGTAATCTGATCGCCTTGAATCTCTTCAGGTCGCTGCACGGTAATCTCGCCTGTTTTTAGGCTGTAGCGAATCAGACTCGCAAAGCCGCTGTCGCCTTCGCCTTGAGTGGTGGTAGCCGCAAACCAGATCGCTTCTTTCGTCGCCACCGAACCGACAATGCTGGGTACGCCTAAGCTTGCGCCTAAGTTGGCGGCTTTCAGCTCCGATAGGGTGTACAGCGGTTGGCGAAGGCTTTTGCCATCGGGCGTTTTTAGCTCGAAATAGACGGTATCTTCGGCAGTACTTTCAGACGAGGGTGAAGACGTTGCGCTATCAGCGGAAGGCTGCGCCGACGTGCCGGTTTGTTCTCGCAGCCAATTGGCTTCTAGCCGTGCCCGGTATTCGTAGCGATCGCCCTCCACCTCCACCTGGTCATACTCAGGGTTAGCGAGGTTGGCCATATATTGGTCAGGGTCATACGCTTCCGTCTCAACGGGGTGAGAAGCTATTGACCAAGTGCGATCGCCCTGACAAAACGTAAACGTATATGCATTTGTCTTGACGGTCACCACCCCTTTGTCAACTGCGATGGCATGAGGCTGAAAATTGAACTGCTCGAAAATAGGCGTGTTTTCAGGAGGTGCCGTCAGCGGCTCTAGCGTGGTTTCTGACGTATTACAGGCTGCGCCTTGCGGATCTTGGGCTTGTGTCTGAGCAGCTTTATCAGACGACGAAAGACCTTTCAAAGCCTCTGTTTCTTTACAGGCACTCAAAGCGCTGCCTAATGCACAGAGCAAACCTACCGTAGTGAGTAGTTTTCGAGTTCGCATAAATCGTCTCCCCGCCTTCCAACATCCATCAGGCGGCCTCTTCGATAGTGTGTTTTCTTAACTCCACCATATCAATTGGTTTAGCGATCTGAGCTGAGCATGAAGGCCAGCTTAAAGATCGGTTGCTTGGCCTTTATTTGCCCTTAGATTAAATCTACTCATAGATAGGGTGTGAGCTAGTTTTGGTATCACTCGTTACGGTTTGATACCATTAAGACATCGAACAAAACAGTTCTTTTTTCAACGCATAAGGAAAGTAACTCCCATGAAAAACACAACTACTCGTCAATTCTTTGGCAACGCCCAGTTCTTTGGCAATGCACAGTGGACGCCCACTCAGCTTGTTTCCTTGAGTAGAGCTTTAGAAAATGCCTATGGTGGCGGTGTGATGACAGCCGATCCAAAACGTGAAACTCACAGAAGTGGCTGGACGACGCAGCAGCTTTTGGCAATGTCAGCAGCCAAGTCCCTTTACAACTAAAAGGATAACTAAAGGTATTGCTGGAGCATTTTGGCATTGCGCTCATCTTTACGTTATGGAAGACGTTATGGAAGCCTGTGTTACAGAAGCCTTGATGGATTGCGATCGCAAGGTTTCAACCAACGCATACACAGCAGGCGGCTGAAGTGCTTCAGTCAAAATCGCGACGCCAATGAGCCGATCTAAAGGAACGGGTAATGAATAAACCTGCACCGTTTTTGGAATAGGTTCAGCGGCTAGCCTGGGTAAGATAGTGCCACCTAAACCTTGGGCGACGAGGCTAACGGTGGCTGCGTCTGTTTCAATTTCGTTCACCACGTTAAGCCGGTAGCCCAAACCATTAATATGTTCATACACCGGACGCATCATTACGTAGTCTGTGGGCGGCATGAGCAAAGGCTGCTTGGCTAGCTCATCCCAATTGAGAGCAGCTCCTTCAGGCTTGGTATCGGGTGGTAAAAGAACAACAAATTCATCTCTCAATATTTCCCAAGCGGTAATGCCTTTACTGGCAGGCAGCGTAATAATACCAATGTCAGCGCGACCCGCTCGTAGGGCTTGCTCCACTTCATGATCATTATCGTGCTCGGTAATATTGATGGTGATATTAGGAAAGCGCTGATGAAGCTGCTTGATGCCTTCGGGCAATACATGGGTAGCGATGCTGCGAAAGGTCGCCACCCGCACTTTGCCGCTCTTTAAACCCTTAGCCGCAGCGGCTTCTTGCAAAATAGAGAGGCTGCTATGGACGACAGCTTGAGCGTGAGGCAAAATTTTCGCGCCGACGGGTGTGAGCGTTGCCCCATGACGGCCTCGGGTAAATAGCACGACGCCAAGATAGTCTTCTAGTGAAGCGATTGCATGACTAACTGCCGACTGAGAAATCCCTAGTTCTAGCGCAGCCTCACCAAAATTTTGCCGCTCGGCGACGGCGGCGACAATTTTAAGCTGAGAAAGCTTAATCCGGTTTTGAGAGGTGTCTTTCATGGTGAGCGCTAAAGGATCTTTATAGTAGGCTTAAAGCAGCCTTAAAGCCGTTGTATAAAGATTATCTGCTCTGGGTTAACAGACACCCATATTCTCTGTGTTCTCTCGATCCTTTCTTTGAGAGCTTTGAGAACCTTTCTCAGCGCTGCTTTTTTAAGCAGCGCTAGGGATGAAACTCATTTAAAAGCTCTCAAGACTCGCTGAGAGACAATTAAACGTCTGTAAAGGCGTAACGACTTTCCAGCCAAATTCGTAGTTCTGTTTCGGACGCATGGCGGATCGTTCTGCCAGAAGCTCGGTCATGAGCGTTCCAAACCATCTGGCCATCGGCGTCTTGAGTTTCCCACACATGGGGATCATTCGATGCGCTTAGCTGGGCGACGAGCGATCGCAACAAGG
>QBMP01000217.1:0-3579 GCA_003242115.1 Phormidesmis priestleyi | reverse complement strand
TTGCCAGCTTTAAGATCACCTGAAGGCAGCGGCCAGTAAGCTTGATTGCCCAAAGGTTGAGCAGTGAGTGGATAGGTAGAAGTTGCTTTCATCTCAAAGGTTCCTTGAATTTCATAACTGTAGTTATGATAAGAAACTGTTAAGTATGATACAAAAACTAGCTTTCATCCTTTGCATGAGAAGGTTAGATGGTTTGTTTTGCTTTCATTTTGCTTTCATTTTGCTTTCAGTGATGATTTAAGCTATCTGCTGGGCGAGTCGAGCGAGGCTTTGCGGTAAATGGCTGACCTCGTACCAGAGACTTTTGGGGCTAATGCCAAACGCATATTGGCAGATGAGGACAATTGACACAAGGGCCAAAAGCTTGCCTGCACTGCTGCTCAGCACTCTAAATAGGAGTTTTGAGACCAGGAAGAAAACAGCTATTGCCCCCACCAACAAAACAACCTGAGAATCTGCTAAATCTGACAAAAAATCCATCACAAAAGCCTCTAAAAAATCTCTAAATTCTATCGAATATAGCTGCCATTAATATCAGTCCGAGCCAGATCAACCCAAAGCCGATGATATCCGTTTTTGCAGGAGCCTGACGATACGCGGGGGGTATAGCCAAAAACCCATCATTCGCGTCACAAACGGCATCACCACTACGCCCAAAATTGTAGAAGTAATCAGGGTTGATATCAGCATTTCCCCAGAGGGTGACCATTTACCGATAATGCCGGTGCCCGGAAAGAGCTTTAGCTTCACCATTAAAAGCGGGTAGAGGCCAAACACCACCGACAAAATTTGCTTCCAGGCAGGTGGCCCTAGACCGCTTTGTTCAGCCCCAGTCATCTGCTGCGAAAACCATCCCTCTAAACCCGTCGTAAACGATTTAAAGCGATAGGCTCTAAAAATTTTTGGCCGCTTTCGAGCATCTGCTTGCGTTCTTTTGACTCTATCCAGTGATCAAGGCTCTCAGGCGAATCAAAATGAACAATGCTGTACCACTTGGTCACATCATCTTCGCAAGGCAGCGGCGGGCAGCGATCTACTCGAATAAATCCGGCATGACGGCTAGCGGTGTGAATTAAAGCCTCTCGCCACTTTTGAAAGGCGGCGCTGCGGTCTTTTGCAACAATGTGTTCTATCACTAAGCTGCTATAAAAAGCTTGGCTCTCTAAAGCAGATGCAGTATCCAGTGAAACCACTCTTTATTTCTCCACCGATACGCTTGCAGGAACTATTTCCAGACGTTTTCTATCTCAAGAGTTTAATTATCTACGGTGTCTTCAATACCTGCTTTAACGCTTTCTATGCTGGACTCAATTTTTTCCATGATGGATTCAGGTGAAGGCATGAAAGTATCTCTGGCTTTGATCCCTTTTTCGATTTTGTCCTGTACTTCTTGAGAAACGCTAGTGCCGTCTGCTTTGCCCGCATTTATTTTGTCAATAATTTCTTCAGAAAAAGGCATGAAAGCCTCTTTCTTTTTCATGAACAGCTCTTTTTTCTGATCGGGGGTGAGTGAGGCTAGCGCTCCTTTTTGAGTGACTGAGCTGAGCAATGTTTTGATCTCGCCCTTTTGGGTGGGCGTGAGCATGAGGGATTTGAAGGTTTTTCTAAAGCTGCCGCCACCGGAGATGTTGGTTTCAAACATCGCTAGCTGCTCAGGGGTGAGAATTTCTGTGAGGTGAGGCATGACGGTTGCTTTGAGTTGGCTCAGCACATCTGGCTTGGCCGGGGGGGCATCAGTGGCTATGTAGCTGGTGACATAGAGCGGGCTGATTTTGAACAAAAGGTCACTGACTGGCGTAACAGTGCCCGCATATGCCGAGCTAACTGAAGTCAAGGTGGCGAAAAATAAGGCTAGACCGGCTATGGCTGATACTAAAATGCGCTTTATCATCATTCTCCTGGGGGTGAAGTAAGGGGGGTGAGATGCGGTGGGCAGATAGATACCGATCTATCTGCTGACTATCTGCTGAGGACTTTGAGTTAGCTGGGTAGGTAAGGGTTTTGGTGATGTTGAACGTAGGCCGCGATCGCGAGCACCAACACAATCACCAAAGGAAACACTAGGCTCCACCAAGTTTCTGCGGCCAGAATCAGAATCGCGGCGGCGGCTCCTCCTAAAGCAAACCCGACAATGACTGGGACATACCGGCCAATGCGCTCCATTGATTCTTCGGCTTCGATTTGGGCCTGCTCTCCAGAAGAGAATTTGGCCCCGATTAGCTGGACGAGATCTATCGTCAGCTGTGTTGTGTTGCCGGTCATCACCGTGGTGGGAATGTAGCTTTTAAAAACGCCTTTAGCTTCTTTCATCAGCGTGTTTTGAATCGCCATTGCGACCACACCAGATAAGCCGATGGGCAAAATGTACTCTTCCTGTACGTCTAGCAGCAGCGCGGGCGATAGGGTCGCACCGATAACCAGAAAGATCCCGAGCGCGATCGCTTCAGCCGTAAGCAGCACCGTAAACACAGGCCATTGCTTGCGCCTAGCGTATCTTGCCAATATCGAAGTCAGGGCAACGGTCACCATAAAAGCGGGCAGCATCAGCAAGCGAGTCAGGGTTGAGGCTTCGTCATTGCCGACAAAAGAAGAGCCTGCTAGGGCAATGTTGCCGGTTACATGAGCAGTGAAAATGCCGAACAAGATAATAAATGCGGAGGTATCGACAAAGCCTGCCACCAAGCTCAGCAAGAAACCGGCAGGGCGATCGCCCGTCAAGAATTCGCTAAGGCTAAAGGATTTACTGCTCTGTGGGACTGTCGTCATCGCTGTCCTCAGCCTCCATAGTCGTCGTCATGGCCGCTGCTTTCTCGGCCTCTTTTAGCTTTTTAGCTTCAGCTTTTGCCGCTTTTTTAGCTGCTTTTTCAGCCGCCTTAATTTCATCTTTGGCGGCTTCTTCTTCCTTTTCTTGAATCTTCTTGAGTCGCTTGGCCTCAGCTTTAGCCGTTTTTTTAGCGACCTTAGCCGCTTTCTTTTCAGCCTTTAGTCTGGCTTTTTCGGCCTCGGCCTCATCTTCGAGCAAAGCCTCCGCATCTGGAGCATCCACGCTCACATCTGCCAACAGAATCGATGTTTGGGTGATTAATTGAGAGGAATGTTCCTGAAACGAAAAATTTTGAGCAGCTTGCGCTAGGGGGGTGTATCCAATAGCGCTACTCACTACTCCACCTACTGTTACGCTGGCAAATAGAACAGCGGACAATGCTATCGTAAAAAACTGCTTAACCAATAGACGTACACTCATTAAATCAACCGATAAATTCAACTAAAATTAAGCTGCTCTACTAGCTAAGCTCCGAAAAATAGCTTAGCGATATTGACCAATGACTCTGCGGCACTTACCAAACGATTCCATATCTGATTTGCCAACCGTCACACCTAAAAAGTCGGACACAGGCTACTTTTCCACCACAGTTTACGATTAGATACTGCTCTCTCTTCTGTGCTTGACGCTACGAAAACTGGAAATTGACAGCTTGAGTAGTGCTGGCACTGGTTCCGTCAAATGGGAGTGGAAATCTCTTTCCACCAGTGGATTAGACGGCATAGCGCATGGTTAATAATTGAGACCAAGAAAGT
>QBMP01000216.1:9196-13130 GCA_003242115.1 Phormidesmis priestleyi | reverse complement strand
AGGTATCATAAAGCCTAGCGACTGCCGAACTAATCGCCGAGATATTGGCCGAGTTATTGGCCGAATTACCGTCTACCGCCTGAGCTTTTGCAATCGTCTCATCTCTCATTTTTTGCGCTTTTCAAAAATATATATGGAGGGAATGCAGGCTTGCAGGAAAAAAATTTCGATTCCCTTTCAGCTTGTAGCATTCCTGGCTACCCAAGAGAACGTGAAATTGAAAGAAATTAAAAGTTACAAAACTTATCTCTACTCTCAGAGAGTTCAACCGTCTCGTATGATCTATAAACACAACCGGCTGAACAATACGGTTCTTAACAATCTGAGCGTAGCGATTCCAAATCGTTTTACTCTAAAAATTAAGGTAAATCAAGATCTATACCAATCGATTAGCGACTGATCAGCAACCGTAATCCATTCAAATTTTCAGCCTTTATTTAACGACCTAATTCTTATATAGGGAGTCTTTGAGAACCCATGACATTGACAGCTAGTGGCGGCAGCGCTCCACAGAATCCCCAGCGTTATCAGACTGTGCCCGCCGCATCAATTGCGCAAGCGGAGCAAAAAGACCGTTACATGGAGAACACCGAACTGGGTGAACTCAAGATTTTCTTTAATTCCGGCATGAAGCGTTTGGCTATTGCTCAAACGCTCACCCGCTATAGCGAACTGATTGTCTCTCAAGCGGCCAATCGAATTTTTACTGGCGGCTCGGCTCTAGCCTATCTAGAGAAAGCAGACGAACCCGTCGAAATGACCCGAGGCGGCAACGTTCTCGATCAAAAAGAAGCGACCAAGCTAGGTACCGCGACCTTTATGGCAAGCAGTAGCGGTAATGGCGGCAATGGCGATAGCAGTGATAAAGGCAGTATCTTCGGCAGCATTCGCAACCTGCTGGTCAACAATCCAGAAGAAGGTGTGGCACCCTCTGGATTTAGGCCCATTAATGTGGCTCGCTACGGCCCTAGAAACATGGCAAAGTCCCTCAGGGATATGAGTTGGTTTTTACGCTATCTCACCTACGCGGTGGTAGCAGGTGACCCAGGTATCCTCACGGTAAACATTCGTGGGCTGCGTGGCATCATCGAAAATGCCTGCTCGACGCCAGCCACGATTGTAGCGCTGCAAACCATGCGCGGCGCGTCTATAGGCTATTTCAAGGGAGACGACGAAGCCCAAACTATTCTGCGTCAGTACTTCGATGTGATGCTTTCTGAGTTTAAAGCTCCAACCCCCTCGAATCTCGTTCGCCTACGAGAATCCAAAGACTTACCCGGTCGCTCACTGCCTCAGAGCTATTTCAACGGCGCAGAGCGACGGCCAAAATACGCGATGAAGCCGGGCCTCTCATCCAGTGAGAAAAATGAAGCCGTTAGAGCAGCTTACCGCCAAGTCTTTGAGCGCGACATTACCCGCGCCTATTCCTTATCAATCTCTGATTTGGAGTCTAAGGTAAAAAATGGCGAAATTTCGATGAAGGAATTCATTCGCCGTTTAGCCAAGTCGCCGCTGTACCGCAAGCAGTTTTTTGAGCCATTTATTAACAGTCGCGCGCTGGAACTAGCGTTTAAACACATTCTTGGCCGTGGCCCTAGCTTCCGAGAAGAAGTTCAAAAGTACTTCTCTATTGTGTCCGAAGGTGGATTAGCTGGTCTCGTTGATGCTCTAATTGATTCTCCAGAATACGCCGATTACTTCGGGGAGGAAACGGTTCCATACATTCGAGGGCTGGGACAAGAAGCCCAAGAGGCTAGGAACTGGGGCCCTCAGATAAGTCTTTTAAAATACAGTGCACCGTTCCGTAAGGTGCCTCAGTTTATTACGTTTTTTGCAGCCCTTAAGCAACCACTGCCCGATCAGCATGTCTATGGCTCAGGAAACGACCCGCTAGAAATTCAGTTCGGGGCTATTTTCCCAAGCAGTACGAACAATGCCCATCCCACCCCAGCCAAATTCAAGAAAGATACTCGCCGGATTTTGATTCGCCAAGGCGCAGGGATTGACAACCAGTTGAGTAATCCTGGGGCCCGCGCCAAAAACCCAGGATCACTAGGCCCGAAGGTCTTTAAAGATTCCGAGGTCAGCAAGTCGATTATAATTGACGCGGTTTATCGTCAGGTGTTTGGCCGCAAACCCTACGCTGGACAGGAACTCAGCGCGGCAGAAAGCCAGTTCAAAAACGGTGATCTGAGTGTTCGTGAATTTGTCAGAGCGATCGCTAAATCGGAGTCTTTTCGCAAAACCTACTGGACATCGCTCTATGTGATGAAAGCAGTAGAGTACATTCACCGCCGGTTACTAGGTCGCCCGACCTATGGCCGTCAGGAAACCAACCAGTACTTTGATGTTTGCGCGAAAAAAGGCTTTTATGCCCTGATCGACAGCATTATGGATTCTAAGGAATTCGCCGAAAGCTTCGGTGAAGATACGGTGCCTTATGAACGGTATTTGACCCCGGCGGGGCAGTCGCGGCGATCGCTCCGAGTCAGCTCCATCCGAGATACGGGCGCTCGCATTGACCAAAAAGCCACGCCTCGCTTTATTGAGCTAGGCGCGGTAGCTAGCCAGCGGCCAACCCCCGAAGTTAAGCAGCGCGTCGGTCAAGGCGTCAGCGTTCAGCGTGAACAAACCAAGCGCTTCAAGCTCACCAACACCTTTGACAAGGGCGCTGTCAAGACGGTTGCTCAAGCGGCGTACCGGCAGATCTTTGAGCGTGATATTGCGCCCTATGTGATCAAGAGCAGCGAATTTTCAGAGCTAGAGAGCAAGCTCGGCAACAGTGAAATCAATCTCAAAGAATTCATTGAAGGGCTTGGCTGCTCAGGGCTGTACATCAAGGAATTCTATGCGCCCTATCCCAACACCAAAGTAATTGAGCTAGGCACCAAGCATTTCTTAGGCCGCGCCCCTCAAGATCAGCTTGAAATTCGCAAGTACAATAAAATCCTCGCTTCCGAGGGCATTCGAGGCTTCATTAGAGCCCTCGTCGATACGCCAGAATACGCCCAGTACTTTGGCGAAGACACGGTGCCTTACCGCAGGTTCCCCACGCTGCCTGCGGCCAACTTCCCCAATACGGAGATTTTGTACAACCGCTTGACCAAGCAAAGCAGCGACGTGGTTGTGCCTAGCTTTAGTGCCTCAAGCGCAACGACCCCTGTTGAGCAACTGCCGCTAATGGCGGGTGCGCTCGACAAGTAAGCCGAGGATTAGATCGGCTAGATTAGATCGGCTGGATTAGGTGGCGATCGCGTACGAAAGAAAGCTTGTTGGCTAAGCAAGCCCGCTTTTGTACGCGACTTATCCTCGTTCAAATTAGCTTTGGCTAAAACTGAGGATATTTATTACGAAATATTGCCGAAGCCCTAAGAAGGTAAGCCCAATGCCGGAAAATGTTTACGGAAGGTAGCTAAGCCAACCAAAGATTGAGCTAACTGGAAGTCCAAAAGCTGCCAAATCGAACAACTTGCTTCCAAGCAAGCGACAGCCCTAGAAAAACGGATGTTAAAGCACTGATGTTTTTACAGAGCTTAGATTTTAAACAGACTTTAGAGTTCAACAACCTTTAGCCAAAAGCTTTCATCGGCTTTAGCCAAAGGCTCAAACAGAACGCCATCCGCTAGTCTTAGCTATTTGTTTTTTGAAAGCCAGTGAAACTCATCTGGTTTATTCTTTCGGAGGAATCCATTAATGAGTATAGTCACGAAGTCAATCGTGAATGCTGACGCTGAGGCCCGCTACCTCAGCCCCGGCGAGTTGGATCGTATCAAGGGGTTTGTCACCTCTGGTGAGCGTCGTGTTCGCATTGCTCAGGTACTAACTGAGTCCCGTGAGCGCATCGTCAAAACCGCTGGCGATCAGCTATTCCAGAAGCGCCCTGACGTTGTTTCTCCCGGTGGCAATGCCTACGGTGAAGAAATGACCGCTACTT
>QBMP01000216.1:1367-9186 GCA_003242115.1 Phormidesmis priestleyi | reverse complement strand
CTACTTGCCTGCGCGACATGGACTATTACCTACGCCTCATCACCTACGGTGTGGTTGCAGGCGATGTCTCCCCTATCGAAGAAATCGGCTTAGTGGGCGCACGTGAGATGTACAACTCTCTCGGTACCTCCATCCCAGCGATGGCTGATTCAATTCGCTGCATGAAAGGCGTTGCTAGCTCCATGATGTCTGGGGAAGATGCGGTTGAAGCTTCTGCTTACTTCGACTACGTAGTTGGTGGCTTGCAGTAAGCTGCGACCATCCCTTTTTTGCCTATTAACTGTGTATAGCTGCTGCACCTGACCCGTGCAAAAAAGCTCTGCACAGATCATCTCAAGTCCACTTTAAGGAAGCACACCCGATGCAAGATGCAATTACTGCTGTAATTAATGCTTCAGACGTTCAAGGCAAATACCTTGATCAGTCTTCAATGGATAAGCTCAAAGCTTATTTCCAAACTGGTGAGCTGCGCGTTCGTGCGGCTACCTCTATCAGCGCTAACGCTGCTGAAATCGTCAAAGAAGCCGTGGCCAAGTCCCTGCTGTACTCTGACATCACTCGTCCCGGCGGCAACATGTACACGACTCGTCGCTATGCAGCCTGCATTCGCGATCTCGACTACTACTTGCGCTACTCTACCTATGCCATGTTGGCAGGCGATCCTTCCATTCTTGATGAGCGCGTGCTCAACGGTTTGAAAGAAACCTACAACTCTTTGGGCGTACCTGTAGGGGCTACGGTTCAAGCGATTCAGGCAATGAAAGAAGTCACGGCTAGCTTGGTTGGCGCTGACGCTGGCAAAGAAATGGGCGTTTACTTCGACTTCATCTGCTCTGGCTTGAGCTAGTTTTCGAGTTCATCTCAAGGCTGGTTTTTGAGTTGATTCCTTTACACTTTAGCTTTCGTAGAGCATTAAGCCTTTTGCGGAGCGCTAAGCGTATTGGAGACTTCAAAGTCAGTTCTTAGATTTACTGCCAAATTCGCTACCAGATTCACTGCCAAACTCAATGGCAGAGTTATAGCCAGATTCACTTCCAGATTTGCTGCCGTTCATTTATGATTCATCATTCATGATTTGCCATTCATGATTTGCCATTCATGATTTGACAGTGAGTTTCGGTGTTTCTAATCTCCCTGTCTAGGAGTCTAGGATGAGTGTTAGAAAATTGAAGGCTTAGCAGCCAAAAAAGCTTCATGGCTTTTGGAATGCTGAGAGGCTTCGGTTAATTAGCATTGATTTTTTAGACTTCTAGATAGTGTTTCAGGTTTGTTTAGTGAGACTTTAAGCAAACTTTTCGATAATACTTTTCGACAATTTAAAGCAATGTTGCCATAGTCGCGGCTGCTTGATTGTTGAGTTAGCACTGATTTAGCGTTTGGGCATTTTTGTTTTAAGTGCGCCCACACAAAGTTTTTAGACAGTTTTAAGGCACCTCAATCGGCCTTACTTTTCTAGCTATCTTTTAGCCAAATATTTCTTTTCCAGATAACACCTTTCCAGATCACCAAGAGGCCCTTGCTATGCGAATGTTTCGAGTCACCGCCTGTGTCCCTAGTCAAACCAGGATTCGGACTCAGCGTGAGCTACAAAATACTTACTTTACTAAGTTAGTTCCTTACGACAACTGGTTTAAAGAGCAACAGCGCATTCAAAAAATGGGCGGCACCATTGTCAAAGTTGAGCTAGCAACAGGTCGCCGAGGCGCTAATACGGGTCTTGCCTAGGGCTGGCTGGATCGTGTCTCAAATCGAAAAAGCTTAGATTTTTACCAGAACAAAATAGCCCTATCAAGAGCCCTATTTTTTCGCCCTAACATCAGGGTAGACTTGTAGGGCTTTTGCCCGTTGAGCTTAGGATGGCTTATGTCACAATACGACTGCATTATTGTAGGTGCTGGCCCTGCGGGTGCAAGTGCGGCCTATCATTTGAGCCGAAAAGGGCATCGGGTACTGCTATTAGAAAAAGCTGCGTTGCCTCGCTATAAGCCTTGCGGTGGTGGGGTATCGCCGCAAATTGCAGACTGGTTCGACTTTGACTTTGAGCCGGTGATTTCGCAAAAGGTGACTCGCGCCCGCTATACCTGGAAACTGGAAGATGCGGTAGAAGCAGACTTAGGTGTGCCGATTTGGATGGTGCGGCGCAATGAGTTTGATCACTATATTGTGCAGCAGGCTCAGGCCAAAGGCGCAGTGCTGCAAGATGCCACGAAGGCGACCGGAATTGTGTTTGACAGAAATTGCTGGCAAGTGACGACGAGCCGCAATGAAACTGTGTCGGGCACTTATTTAATTGCTGCCGATGGGGCGAGAGGCCCAATGGCTAAGTGGTTAGGGTTTAAAGCGCGTCAGGCCAAAAACATCGGTGGGGCGATTGAAATTGAGCCGAGGGGGGCGGTGGAAAATGGCCATGTGGTGCATTTTGAATTTGGCCTGTTGAAGAACGGCTATGTGTGGAATTTTCCGAAGCGGGATGGCTATTCGATTGGGAGTGGCGTTTTTCATAGTGGGCGCGATCGCAAAAGCAATGATCTATTGCAGCCAATGGTGGACTATGCGGCGGCCTTTGGCGTAGACGGTGATGCGGCGAAAAAGCACGGCCACCCAGTGTGCATATGGCAGGGCGATCAGATTTTGCACGCTCAAAATGCTTTGTTAGCGGGAGAAGCGGCCTGCATGGTTGATCCGTTTACAGCAGAAGGCATTCGGCCTTCTATATTTACGGGGATAAAGGCGGCTGAGGCGATAGATCGCGCGTCAGCAGGTGAGGCTAACGCGCTAGAGAACTATACAAGCATCGTCAATACAGAATTGGGCAGCGAAATGCGCATGGCCTCACGGTTAGCAAAGGCTTTTTACACTGCGCCTCGACTAGGCTATCGGGTGATTATGAAGCAACCTGGGGCAACGAAGGCGATGATGAAAATTTTGACGGGCGAGCTGAAGTACGCAGATATGGTTCATAAAGCGCTGCGGAAGATCAGCGGTGGGCTGCTAGCTGGGTAACGATCAAGTGGCATAAATTTAGACAAATTTCTAAGCCTATTGAGAGACAGATCAGGCTGCTTCTAACCACTACGATAAAATTTTCAGAGTAGGCTTGTCTTAAGATTTTTAGATCTTTTTAGATCTCAGTCATATCGCTCCAACAGATTCAAAATAGACAGATTCAAAATAGAATAGCTGATTCACCTGTATGCGTTAGTTGGTATGGACTATCTCTCGAAAGATGAGCTTTTAAAGGATCTACCGCTGCTGCTAGCTGGGCCAATTTTACGACGCACAGAGGCGACGTCGGTAACGGTTTGGGTGGCGCTCAAGCAGCCTTGCCGGGTAGATCTACAAATTTTTGAAACGCAGCAGGCGGGAGAGCGACTAGGCCAATGCGTTTTTCGAGGTGAACGGGACAGTATCGCACTAGGCGAATATTTGCATGTCGCCGCGATCACCGCTCACCCGGTGAAGTCTGAGCAGGTAGCGAATGCTGTGTTGGAGAGCGATCGCCTCTACGCCTACGACCTTCATTTTACCGCTCAAAATTTCACCTACTCTCTATCGGCTGCCCTCAACCGCCCTAGTAACCTCAGCCATCCTGAGTCAAAAGCCGCCGCTGACACCGAATCTATCNTCTCAAAATAGTCCACGGCTCTTGCCGCAAGCCCCACGGTGAAGGCTTCGACGCGCTGCCTATCTTAGACTGCTTAATTGCCACCGATGCCCACAACCCACAAGCCCGCCCTCATCAGCTTTTGATGACAGGCGACCAAATCTACGGCGACGATGTAGCCGACCCGCTATTGTGGATTGCAACCCCACTCGGTGATGCGCTTTTAGGTTGGGAAGAGAAATTGCCGTTGGATCACAGCGATGCGAATGCACCAGATGGGGCGCTGAATTGGGGGGCAAGGCCAAAACAGTTGCCCGCTGGGCAAAGAGCCCGATTCGTCACCGAACAAGCCGGACTTACTGCCGGACTCACCGGCAAAGAAGAACGCACCACTAGCCATTTACTCAGCTTTGGAGAATACTGCGCGGCTTATCTACTCGCACATTCTCCGGCCTGCTGGCCTGCCCGCTTGCCGGATGGGAAAGAAATCACTCAGGATCGCAAAACCATCCACCGCTGGGATAACGACAAGCGTAACATGGAGCAGTTTTTGTACTCACTTTGGAAAGTGCGTCGGCTACTCGCAAATGTTGCTACCTACACTATTTTTGACGATCACGATGTCAGTGATGATTGGAACCTGAATCAGGCTTGGTGTCTGAGAATATTGGGTAAGCCACTGGGCTATCAGACTATTCAAAATGCCCTGCTGGCATACGCCACGTTTCAAGCTTGGGGCAATACGCCTCAGCAGTTTGAAGCCGGAACATCTGGATCGGCTTTGCTGCTGGCGGCGCAGCAGTGGTCAAAATCACAGGGAGAAGATTTAGCAGCGAAAGGGGCGATCGCCACCTATCTCGGCTTACCCCCCATCAATTCCCATACTGGCCTACCTGAATTTATTGAAGACAGCCATGTTTGGATATTACAGCGCAGCAAAAAAGCGCTCACTTGGCATTACACTATCCGCAGCGCCTGCCATGAAGTAATCGTATTAGATACTCGCACCTGCCGAGGCTATCCCATTGAGGGCAAACCCATCGACCCGCCGATGTTGCTCAGCCCTAGTGCTTTTCAGCAGCAAATTAGTGATTCACTCACTCAATCGCCGCTGCCATCTATTAGCAGCACATCTGACAATTCTGACAATTCTGGCAACACTGGCAACTCGGACAGCAGTTCTGAGGGGGCCTCAACTTACGCCACTTTTATTGTCGCCCCCACCAACGTCTTTGGAATGCGCGTACTCGACTGGATTCAGCAATGGCATTTGAATCGCCGCAAAGTCTTCTCAGCAGATGTCGGAGATTCTTGGAACTTTCACGATCAGGCGCTAGCGATGTTACTGACAACCCTCTTTCAGCATCGAAAAAATGTTGTTGTACTGTCGGGAGATATTCACTACAGTTCCGCAATCCAGGTAGATTATAAAGACCTAACATCGGGCTATAGCGCCACTTTGGTACAGCTCACTTCTAGCGCCATGAAAAATGAAGAGCTGCTCACGCGGATTTTGCACACGCGCCTCAAAGACTGGCTGCTACCAGAGAAACCTCGCCAGTGGGTAGGCCAATTTTCTCCGGTTAATATGACAGAGCTGCCAGCGGCCAAAGCTAAAACGCAGCAGATGGCTCAACTCATTAGGCAGGCCAAACAACAGAACATATCTGCCGACTGGCGCTGTCAAATGCGGTGGCAGCGGCGGCAGCGGACTGAGCCTTTAGAGATGACAGATGCTTACTTAGGTGAGCTAATTCCGCCTCATGTGCGATCGCGCAACCCTTGGCTAGAATGGCTCAAATTTTGGAAAGCTCGTTGGTTTCAAGAAGGTCAAGAAGTCGTCGGCATCAACAATATTGCCTTAGTACATTTTCAACCTGAAGATAAGCGAGATAGCGCACGGTTTGATCCTCAGTCTATTAATTCTCAGAATCTGGTTGTCAAACAAGCTCACTATTGGTTTTCTCCCTGGTTTCCGGTTCAGGTAGTGCGCAGCCGCTTTAAGTAACAACAAGCACGAATAAAAAAGAAGGCAGATGGCAAAAGAGAAAACAGAAAGAGAAAAAATGCTGGCAGGAGAGCTTTATCTAGCCGCTGACCCTGAGCTGAAGGCACTGCACATGAAAGCGCTGGATTTACTTTACGACTTCAATACGGCAAGGCCGAGCGAGATTGAGCAAAGGCAGCAGACTATCCGCAATCTGTTTGGCAAAATTGGCAAAACTTTTACCATTGAGCCGCCGTTTTACTGCGACTATGGGTGCCATATTTTCGCGGGTGAGAATATGTATATCAATGCCGACTGTACCATTCTCGACTGCAACGAGGTGCACATTGGCAACAATGTGTTGATCGCGACTAAAGTGCAGATTTACACGGCCTATCACCCCACCGATCCAGCGATTCGGCTCACGGTCAAAGAGCTAGCAGCCCCCATTCGCATTGGTGATAATGCTTGGATTGGTGGCGGCGTGATTATTTGCCCCGGCGTTTCGATTGGTGCTAATGTCACCATTGGCGCAGGCAGCATAGTGACTAAAAATATACCTGAGAATGTCGTTGCGGTGGGCAATCCTTGTCGGGTGATCAGGCATGTTTAGCATGTTTATTGGAGTGTTTATTATTAAATCGTTGGTGGTGTTGTCCTTGCTGCCGTCACCATTTTGAGCAAATGGTGATTTAGGAGATAGCGTCAAGAAGTCGGGTTAAGCATTGGGGAAGGGATACTTTTGAGCAGTCAATTGAGCAGTCAGTTTGGAAGTATGGGCCAGCTATTGAACCAACTATCGAACCAGCTATCGAACCAGCTATCGAACCAGTTGCCGACAGAGGATGCGTTTTCTAGGTTCTGGTCACTGGTATCAGGCGCTCTATCACTCAATGGTGAAACTTTTCAGAGCATTCCTACCCAACCGCATAGTCTATTAGCAGCCTTGAGCGTTGTTTTTATCGCTGGATTTGCTCAATCTCTCAGTCAAATCGTAGTGCTTTTTATCAATCAGGTGCGGCCTTTCCGGTTTGTGCTGAGCCTGCTGATCTCAGCGCTTTTTTTTGTGGTGGGCTATGGGTTTTGGGCAGTCAGTATTTGGATTACTCTTCATTTCACGTTTACCGAGCCGCTTTCACTATCGGCGGTACTGAGAACATTAGGCTTTAGCTACGCGCCCTTGATGCTGAGTATTTTCGTGGTGATGCCTTACTTTGGCGGTGCTGTGTTTGTACTGCTGTCTATCTGGACGCTGTTGGCCGTTGTTGTTGGATTGGAAGCGATTACGGAACTGGGGCGGTGGGCGGCTTTTGAAAGTGCGGCTTTGGGATGGGTGGTACTGCAACTGCTACAAAAAACGGTGGGTCAGCCAATCGCGTCTTTGGGGCAGTGGATTACGAACTGGGTGGCAGGGGAGGAGTTGATTACGAATCGAAACCGTCTTGCGGAAGAACTGTATGCCGGACTCAGAGCGCAGCGAACATCGACCGGCAGAGATTTAGGTAATAGAGATTTAGATAACAGGAATTTAGATGACAGAGATTTAGACGATAGAGCGCTGGCCAATCAAAAATTAGAGGATAATGGGCGCACTAACCAAAGATCGGCTGATGGTGAGTTTAAGTAATGGCTGGCAATGATTAGACGATTACTGAACTTAAGTGGAATTGTGCTGTTGGCGGTAGGGGCGATTGTGCTGCTATCCCCGATTAACGATAGGTGGCTACAGTGGTATTTGGCATTTAATAATCAGTTGCTTGGGCTGGTGGTGGATTTGGCTAGAGTCAGCCTGATTGCGCTGCTAGTAGCAGGCCTATTGTCTCCTTTTGAGGCGTTGGGCTGGTGGGCTGGCTGGTATGGAGATGGGATTGAAACTCACATTGCCTGTAAAATCTCAGATCAGCTTTCGACTCATTCTGATCGCTCTGATAGTAGAGGTGATAGCAGAGATGGCGATCGCAGCGACCACTCTAACACCACCCCTAGCCGCTACCTCATTTACCTAGATGGCATTTCACAAAGCTGCGCGGACTATCCGGTGCGGGTACAGAACTTTTTGGATGAGCTAATCGCAGCCTTACCACCTGATGTTGTGCTAATACAGGATATTCTGGCGTATTCGGCCTTAAATAGACCGCTGACAGCACAGCGACCATTTTCGACCGTTTGGCGCTGGATTAATCGGGTGGAAGCTTGGAATGAGCAAAGCCCGTTAGATATTTTTATAA
>QBMP01000216.1:0-1274 GCA_003242115.1 Phormidesmis priestleyi | reverse complement strand
TAAACTTGCGCAATACGTTTCAAGTAGCTGTTTCAACCGATAATCGCTATGGCCCGGTGTTTAATCGAGGTACGGCGCAGGTAATTTTGAACAGTTTAAGGCAGCAAAATTATCGGCCTGGAACGCCGATTACGCTGTTGGGCTATAGCGGTGGGGCGCAGGTGGCCCTGGGCGCAGTGACCTATTTGAAGTATGCGCTAGATGTGCCAATTGAGGTGATTTCGCTGGCAGGGGTACTTAGCGGTAACAACGGCGTGACAGCGATTGATCGGCTTTATCATCTGACGGGCGATCGCGATGTTCTCGCTCAAATCGGGGCGATGATGTTTCCAAAACGCTGGCCGCTGCTGTCTTTTTCCGACTGGAATCAGGCCAAAAGTGAGGGCAGAGTGCAGCTAGTGCCGTTGGGTTCGGTCAGCCACAACGGGGCTAATGGGCCGCTAGATCCCGTTAGCCAGTTGCCTAATGGTAAAAGTCATTTGAGCCAAACATTAGAAATTATTATGGAGATTTTGACGGCATCTGTGCTGAATGCCTATTAAAAACACCATTAATTGTCTTGATTTGAGACGGTAAATATTCAAAAGGATAAATATTCAAGACTGTGGGTAGATGCTAGCGATCACCCCCTCTTTCTAAGGTGTTAGCAAACGCTAAGATGGGACAAATGAGTGACGACATTCGGTAAATCGGTAGGCGTTGTGCTAGTTGTTGCTTTACTGCTAGTGCTGTGGCAAATTCGACAGGTGCTGCTGTTGGGGTTTGCAGCGGTTGTGTTTGCGACGGTAACCAACAAGCTAGTTCAGCAACTGCAAAAATTAGGCATTGCTAGAGCCTGGGCAGTGGTGATTGCGCTCGTGGCTATCGCCAGTACGCTCGCAGCGGCCCTCAGCTTTGTGATTCCAGCGATTGTCCAGCGACTGCCAGAATACACCTTTCTTTCAGAACAAGGCATTAATCGGCTACAGGGTTGGTATCAGCAGCTCATTGGCATAATGCCAGGAAATGCCTTAGCCGGTACAAAACTGATTGATTTATTACCTCAGCTTGCTCGGCTTAGCCCTAACTGGATCGGGCGAGTCATTACTGTCTTTACCGGCTCATTAGACTTCTTCTTAAATCTGTTGCTGGTCGTTGTCGCGACGATCATGCTGCTAGCAAATCCCGCCAGCTATCGAAAAGTTTTGCTGCTGATTTTCCCAAAATTTTATCGCAGCCGCGCGGATGAGATCCTCACTGAGTGTGAAACCGCCCTAAATGGATGGGTTCTGGGA
>QBMP01000215.1 GCA_003242115.1 Phormidesmis priestleyi | reverse complement strand
AGCTCACTCTGTTATTTAGATGAAAACCTTAATTTGGCGCACTAATTTGGCGCACGCAGCTACCTTTTATTTGCTTAGTACCCGGATTCTAAATTATGGCCGCTGCCAAAATCCTTGTCGTTGACGACGAACCTGCTATCCGCAATCTCATTCATCGCTTCTTATCCAAGCAGGACTATTCGATGGAGTCAGCAGAGGATGGTAAGAGCGCTCTGGCGATGTTTGAGCAATTTAACCCTGATCTGGTAATCCTAGACGTTAATTTGCCCGATGCGAATGGCTATGACCTCTGCAAAGAAATGCAGTCGCGCACGGGTGTGTTTGTCTTGATGCTCACGAGCCGTACCGATGAGGCCGACAAAATTCGGGGATTCAATACGGGCGCAGAT
Source organism: Phormidesmis priestleyi (assembly GCA_003242115.1). Classification (GTDB taxonomy): domain Bacteria; phylum Cyanobacteriota; class Cyanobacteriia; order Phormidesmidales; family Phormidesmidaceae; genus Phormidesmis; species Phormidesmis priestleyi_A. Next base: position 7,180 of record QBMP01000215.1, on the reverse strand, counting down.
GACTACATTACAAAACCCTTTAGCCTGGGAGAGTTGGAAGTTCGCTTAGGGGCAATTTTGAAGCGGCAGCGGCCTGTGACAGTAGCTGAGCAGCAGCGGCTCACTTTTAATCAGCTCTCGATTGATCCGATTCGTCGGGAAGTGACTTTAGCGGATGATATTGTGCCGTTAACGGCGCTAGAGTTTGATTTGCTGCATTTTTTGGCGGGGCATCCGGGACGGGTGTGGCGGCGCGCTGAGCTGATTCAAAAGGTGTGGGACTATGAGTATGTGGGCGACCAGCGCGTGGTCGATGTGCATATCGGTCAAATTAGAAAAAAAATTGAGATTGATACGAATCAGCCGACGCTTATTCAGACGGTGCGTGGGGTGGGCTATAAGTTTGAGCCGCCGGATAGCGCTCAAAACGAGGAAGCGTAGGGCTTTGGCGTCTAGGATCGAAGTTAAGGCGATCGCGCTGATAATAAGCTTATGGCTGCTGTGGATACCCGCTCAAGCAGAAGCAGGCTCACTCAATGCTCTTGAATTGACGAATGAATCGATTAATTATGCTCTGAGCACCTCTGGATCAGACGGGATTGCTAAGCCAAGAAAGAATTCTCGTGATATTTTGCGGGCGGCTCGGCAGCAGCCTAGTGCTTTAAAGGGGAGTTATCCAACGGCGCTAGAAAGTCTTCACAGCGCCGTGCTAACGCGCACTACTCGTCTGAGGCAGCAAATAGAGCAGATCACTCTTGAGCAACTGAATCCGAGCGATCGCCTTCGGCAAGGCTATCAAACCTCAGTCGCTCACGTTAGACGCTTTTTGGTCAGTGCTGTAGAAGGCATAGCAGACAAAGCCCACCAAACTGCTGAAAAACTTCGGCAATAGGCACCAAGTCAGTCAGCTATTCCTGACGCAATCTTTTAAAAAATATTTCCAAAGCATCAGCTAATGCCCCATCAATCAGATGCCTTTAGAGAGATTTTCAAGTACTGTCATACTCCCTACACTCTGTGAGTCAACTTTGTTTAGCAGAGAGTAGAAAAATATGAAAACTATCTTTAGCACTGGCCTACGAGCTTTGAAAGGCATTTTGCTGGTGGGTTTGGTTAGCTTCAGTCTGTGGATCTTGGGGCTAAGTCCGGCTGTAGCAGCCGATACAACCGACTACCTCAACGATCCGGGTACCTCGCAATCGATTGAGCGCTACGAAGCCATTCAGCCCAAGACAGATGGCATGAATAACTTTGAAGATACCGATCCTAGACGCAATACTCAGCAAGCAGAGGCCAAAGGGCAGGCGCTCAAAGACACAGCTAAGCGTAGACAAATTCAGGCCAGCGATCCTTTTGAGCCGATGAGAGAAGCGCTCGGTGACGCTAAAGCTGAGCTAAGTGAAACGGCTGATGATCTGCAAGACGATGTTGGTGATAAAGCCAGCGACTTCTTTAAGCGCGACTAGGCTTTTTGCACTCTGCCGCCCAAGCTGTTTTTTCCATTTAGAGGCCATTTAGAGGTTTCTAATGAACCACAGAGAGCAGTCATCAGGGCGGTGGAGCCAGCTGTAGCGTATTGGGCAGCGCGCCAGTATTCGGGTCAGATCCGGGCGCTGAAGGCAGTGGCCTTTGTGAGTCTTCTACCGAACGACGACGGGCAGCTTGCCAAGCTGAAATTTGACTTTGGGCGGTTTCGTAAGCTTCGGCTTGAGAGGGTATTCGGCCCGCTATGGAGATCGCTTGATCTAAGCTGCGCTCAGCCGCCGATTCGGCTTGGTCGAGCAATTCCCAGCTCCACTGATCGATTTGACTGTCGGCGCGATCGCGGTTACTGCTTTGGCTAGGCACCTGTTGGGCCAGATCAATCGCACGAGTCAGTGATTCAACATCCCCTCTAGCCGCGACAGTAAGGGCCTCATCCAAGCGCAGGCGACCGTTTTCTTGGACTTGCCAGCCGTCAATATCATCTTGAGCAGCGTTGTACAGAACCCGGCCTTGCCCAATCCGACTAGCGATCGCAATTGCCCCAGCTAAGTCACCCGTATTCGCTCGCTGCCGCGCCTGATCTAGCAGCGGCTGATCTTCTAACCGCTGAATCCGGCCTGTCCAGTCGGCAATTCGATTCTCAGCCTCATTGCGCAAGGTTCGCCCAGAAGAAATTTTGCGCACTTCTTGAATGGCGGCTCGAAGGTTGTCAGGAGTGCCCACAGCGGCAAGGCGATCGCCGCGTTCTAAAATAGGCCGATCTTCCACGGTTTCTATGCGCGTTTGCCACTTATTAATTTGTTTAGCAGCCTCTTCCCACTGCGGCGAATCCCGCGAAATCTGGCGAGCCGTCGAAATCGCCGAGCCCAAATCAGCGGTGCTGCCTCGTCCGGCCTGCTCTTGCGCCTGAGAGAGCAGCGTTAAGTTCCGAAGTTCGCCTTCCCACTGAGCAATCAGCCGCTGCCCTTGGGCGTAGCGAGGCCGATCCTTACCGAGTGTCTTCATCCGGCTAATTGCACTTTCTAAGCCATCTACACTGCCTATCCAGGCTTGCTGATAGGCCGTAACGAAAATCTGAAAATCAGCAATTTCACGATTTATTCCCGTGTCGCGAGGAATAGCGCTCAACAAGACTTGAGCTGAGCTAAGCTGCCGGTTAGCCAGCAGCTCTTCGCTGATTTGCAGCATTCTTTTAGCAATATTTTTACGCTCCGACTGCGCTTCAGCGTAAAATATGCTCTCCTTATTGATGTTTTTAAGCCGCTTTAGCGCTTCTGTAAAGCCTTTGACGGTGCCTTCTTTCGCAAAGCCCAACGCTTCTGACAGCGCTTTGAGATCGGTTCGAGCGACGCCAATGAGCTTCGTTAGCTCATTGTATTTTTCGGTGGCCCAGTATTTATTATCGACATCTAATAGCTTCACAGAGAGGCTGAAGGCTTTTTGAAAGTCTTTTTTCTTCAGCTGAGCAACGGCTGTATTAAAAGTATCTTCACCTTCTTTCCAAATCTTTTGCCAGCGGGCAATGCGCTCTTCAACTAAGCGGGCCGCTGCCGTTTTAGCCGGAATTTTGCGCGCCGAGGCAATAGCTCCTTCTAAATCCCCCGCTTCAAAAGAGCGCTCGGCCAAATCTAAAACCTGACTGGCCCAGCCTTCAATGCGCTGATTGATGTCAGTGCGCAACGGATGATCTGCTGGCAGTTGGTCTACGAGTTTAATCGCTGCCAGCAAATTTTTAACGCTGCCTTCAGCCGCATAAGAATCAGCGCACTGTAGTCGCAGTGCGGCTGAAGCCGTCGGCCAAAAAACCGCTCGACAGTTGGGCAAAGTAGGAATGCGAAATAAGCTCACAATCGCGGTTGTCCCGACTGTGCCTAAAATGCCAAACAGGATGAGTACCACTATTGGCCAGCTTCTGAGCCAGCGCAATCCTAGCGGCGTAGCGGGAAAGCGATTGGCGTTTGACTTTGAATGCAAGCAGTCACGCGGATAGGCGTCATCATGAGAAGCCGATGGCCGCTTGGTAAAAGCGCTATCACCATCGTTGTATTTCGATGCCATAGCTTGTCCTACGAGATAGCGCCAAAGGCAGCTTATAGCCTACCCAAACAATTAACCCAACATAATATATTAATCAATTGTAACCATTGATCGATATTAACAAAAGCTTAAAGCCGTTTAGCTAACGCTTGACTGGCTTTATTGACTGGCTTTGCAAGGCTACCCCATTTTGGAAGGGTCTTTACCTACCTAGCTGATCGAATGGTTAGTACCCGGATAGGCTGCCCTGTGATAATTTGCTGATTCCCTTGAGGGACTATGCCGAGTCCATTGGTATTAGCTAGATTAATCAAATTGCCGGAGCTATGGCTACCAGCGGCGCGGGCAAATTCGTAGCCAGTAGCGCTGGCGGTGATCTGCCCCCATAGGTAAGTTTCTCGCCGTCCATCGGCCTGAAGATCAGCGGTGGCAGTCGCCCATACAAAGTCGGGCGACCAAGGACCTTGGTGGCCAGATAGCTGCGCGATCGCTGGGGCCACAAACCGCCAAAAGCCAACCATTGCCGAGGCTGGATTCCCGGGCAAGCCAAAGTAAAGCCGCCGAGAGCCGCGCTCACTCTCTACGGTGGCAACCGTCAGCGGCTTTCCAGGTTTTACCGCAACTGAGCGAATATGCAGAGTCGCGCCTAATTCAGCGAGAACCTCATCAACATAATCGTAGTCGCCGACGGAGACGCCACCCGATGAGATCACCATGTCGGATTGGGCTAGAGCCCCTGCGATCGCCCGCTTCACCGCCAATCGGTCATCGGGAACGATTCCCATCGGGACAGGAATAGCGCCGGTCTGTGCGACTAAGGCGGTGAGCGCATACTGATTGGAATCGACAATTTGCCCCGGCTGTAAGGGCTGATGCGGGGGGACCAGCTCATCGCCGGTCGAAAGAATAGCCACCCGAGGCCGCCGGTATACCTGCACGCTCGTTTGTTGAGCGGCGGCGAGTAGGGCAATGTCGGCAGGCCCGAGGGCTCGTCCGGTGGTGAGCAGGGCATCGCCAACTTTAGCGAAGCTGCCGCGCTGACGGACAAAGTTCTGGGGAAGAGGCGATCGCAAAATCACTACCTGCTGATCTGCTGGCTGATTTTCTGGTTCATCTTCTAGCCGATCTTTTGGGCCCGACTGCAAATTCCGCTCAGTCTCCTCCTGCATCACCACCGCATCTGCACCTTCAGGCAGCATTGCCCCGGTTAAAATGCGTGCCGCCTGACCGGGGCCCAGTGCCTTCTGTGGCAGCTTCCCAGCAGGAATTTCCTCAATCACTTGCAGTGACACGGGCACCGTTTGGACATCGGCGGTGCGCACGGCGTAGCCATCCATCGCCGAATTATCCCAATGGGGAAAATCGAGTTGGCTGAGCGGCGCTGTAGCCAGTATTCGCCCTAAGCAGCCAATCGGGTCATCAGCAACATCGACCGTTTCACGTGATGTGATCGGGCTGACTAATGTAAAAATCAATCGCTCAGCTTCAGCCGCTGTGAACATAATGGAGAAAGAATCGTTAAAGTGTGAATTTTAGTGCAAACTGCTCCTACTCGCGCCGCTGCGTCTCAATCATCGGCTCAATCACCCATACAATCACCCGCGCAATCTTTGGCTGCACCTAGCTTGGTTCATACCTTACTGGCCCGCCGCCGTCGCCTCGCGCAGCAGATTGATTTTCCGGTGTTGCTATGGTCAGGCACTGCCAAGTCCCGCAATTTTGCCGCCAATATCTATCCGTATAGAGCCAGCAGTCACTTCCTCTATTTTGCCGGACTGCCGCTAGAAAATGCCGCCATCCGCATTGAAGGCGATCAGCTCATGCTCTTTATGGATGACGCCACGGCTGACGACGTTTTGTGGCACGGCCCTGGCCCTAGCCGAAACGACATTGCTGAGCAGATTGGCGCAACAGCGGCTCACCCTTTGAAGGCGCTGGCCGATTTGGGGCAGGGCGTCGCCACTTTTGGTGAAAAAGACGAGACGGTGCAAATGCTAGAGCAAGCAATGTTACAGCGCTCGATTGTGATTCCGCGTCATGGCGTGCGGAGCAATCAAACGCTAGAAAAAGCAATTGTGCAGCTCAGGATGATTCACGATGAAGGCTCACTAGCAGCGATTCGTCAGGCAATAGCCGTCACCGTCAGCGCTCACAAAGCAGGCATGGCCGCGACGCCTGCCGTGTTGGCGAAGCAAGGAATAGAAGCGCAGGTTCGAGCCGCGATGGAGGGCGTGATTATGGCGCACGACATGACCTGCGCCTATGGCAGCATTGTCACCATTGCCGGTGAAGTGCTGCACAACAACCACTACCACCAGCCGCTGAGCGCGGGCGATCTTTTGCTGGCGGATGTGGGCGCAGAAACCACGGGTGGCTGGGCTGCTGATATTACCCGGACTTGGCCAGTGACCGGCAAATTTTCATCGACTCAGCGCGATCTCTATGACGTGGTGCTAGCCGCGCATGACTTTTGTATTGAAAAAGCTCAGCCAGGGGCGGAGTACGCTGACATTCATCAGATTGCCTGTCAGATTATGGCGGCGGGCTTGGTCGAGCTTGGCATTCTCAAGGGCGATCCAGAAGCGCTGGTCGCTGACGATGCCCATGCGCTGTTTTTTCCGCATGGGGTGGGGCATTTGATGGGATTGGATGTGCATGATATGGAAGATCTGGGAGATTTGGCAGGCTACGCTGAAGGTCGGGGGCGCAGCGATCGCTTTGGTCTGGCCTTTTTACGGCTCAATCGAGTGTTAGCACCGGGGATGGTGATCACGATTGAACCCGGATTTTATCAGGTACCCGCGATTTTGAATGATCCCAAGAATCGCGATCGCTACGCTCAAAGCGTCAACTGGGAGCGCCTAGAACAGTTTGCTGACGTGCGCGGCATTCGCATAGAAGATGACATTTTAATCACTGAGCAGGGCAATGAAGTACTCAGCCGCGATTTGCCAACGGCAGCGTCAGCCATTGAAGATCTGATGATGAATCTAAAACAAACAGCAGCTTTATGAACGAAACCATCACCGTTACGCTCAAGCTATTTGCAGTCTATCAAGAGGCTTTGGGCACAGGAGAAAAGGTGCTGTCACTGCCACTGGGCACTACGGCTGGCGAGGTGCGCGATCGCCTGATCACCGAGCACCCCACGCTTGCCCCTTGGCGAGAACTCACCCGCTTCGGCATTAATCTACAGTTCGCTGAAGCCGACACCCCTTTACAAAATCAAGACGAATTAGTCCTTATCCCACCCGTCAGCGGCGGCTAATAGATCACCCGCAGGGTGCTTTGACCGCTATTTTAAACGCGTAAGCCGCTTGATCTCGATCCGCCGCAACGAAAAGGTCATCACTGTTTCGAGCTGCGTACAGCCACTCGATCAAATCACCTGAAGCGACCGCGTCTGGAATGGTTTGCCGCAGCTGAGTGAACACATAATCAGGCAGCTGCTCAGCTAGAGAAATATAGTCCGTTAGCCAATCATCTATCGCCGGATAGCCCGTGAGTTTGAACAGTTTGCTATAGACAAGTTCGCCTTGGTCATTGACCACAATGCCTACACTGGCTTCGAGATTAGTATCTCTATCAAAGCAGCTGACTGGAGCCGGATAGGTTAGATCAAGGACGACGCTAATATCTTTAGGTCTACCGTACTCCGCTGCAAACAGTACCACTTCTT
>QBMP01000214.1 GCA_003242115.1 Phormidesmis priestleyi | reverse complement strand
AGCACAATAATGTCGCAAAATTCACACTGAAACGGACAGCCGCGCGAAAACTGAACCGCCATTTCAGAATAGGCGTCGAGCTTGAGCAAATCAAAGCGCGGAATCGGGCTAGTGCTGACATCGGGCCGCTCTAGGGCTCGGAAGGTGCCGGTAGTTTCGCCTTTAGCAATCGCTTCCACCAGCATCGGCAAGGTAATTTCGCCCTCGTCTAGCACCCGAAAATCAGCCCCGGCTTCAATTACTTCATGCGGCAGCGCTGTGGCATAAGGCCCGCCGACCGCAACCGATTTGCCGCGCCGTTTGGCTTCGCGAATTTGCGCTAGCATGTCGGGCTTTTGCACAATCATGCCCGAAAAAATCACCAGTTCAGCCCAGTCCCAATCGGCTTCAGCGAGATCTTCTACGTTGCGATCTACTAGCCGTAAGTCCCAGTCGCTCGGCAAGATGCCCGCTACGGTCACTAAGCCCAAAGGCGGCAAAATGGCCTTGCGTCCAGCTAGCTCAATGGCCTTATCAAATGACCAGAAGCTTTTAGGAAACAATGGATAGATCAGCAACGCTTTCATAAAAAAGACCTGTTTTATAGAAGACGATAACGGTAAAGTGATGTTTTTTTACGACAAAATGCCAGTTTAAACATCAAGCTCATGCTACCGTAGCACGTTGTAGAAAACTGGACGTAACTCAAGGTGCCAGAGCTTTATCAGAGCGTTGTCAGAGAAAGGTCAATAGAAATACCCAAGCTAGGCGGGAATTATAGCGATATCTTCGCCCTACAGCCCAGTGCCTAGCCAATTTAGGCCAGCATCGGGAATTCTAAAGCTGTTCTCACCGCAGAAGCCATGACTGAGCTAGCGCCCTCTACCCTGCCTGCTATGAATCCAACTGTGAGCCGATCTTTGAGCATAGCCGCTAATACCACGCTAGATTTTGCAATCAGCACCGCCCTAGATTTTTCGGCGGTGCTACAGGCCGCTCAAAGCCTCTCAGGGCCTATTCCAGCCGATGGTCGGCTACGTCTTTTGACTCAAATTGTGCTGCAAATTTCTGAGGGCGATCGCTGTGCCCTATTTTTTCCAGATGATCAGGGAAATTGGCAGCTACAGGCGATCGCCACAGATCAAGCGGTAGAGATTGTTACAGCTCCATTAGCTGACTATCCGCGCATCCCTAGCGCGCTGATTCAGCACGTCATTGAGACTCATCACACGATTATGCTAGATCCTTTGCATGAAACGCTCCCGATTGCTGACCGCTATCTAAGTGAGCATTCTATCCAAAGCCTGCTGTGTCTGCCGGTTCTAAGTCAGGGAAATTTGGTGTGCGTGCTGTACGTCCAACATCAGTCGTCAGCCGGTATATTTACCAGCGATCACGTTTCTATTCTGAGTTTTTTGTGCAGTCAAGCCGCTATTTCTATCGAAAATGATCGGCTGTATAAGCGATCGCAGCGAGCCTTAAAGAAAGCCAAACACTCACAGCAACTGCTTAAAAAAATCATTGATACCATTCCGCAGGTGATTTTTTGGAAAAACCGAGAATTTGTTTACTTGGGGTGCAGCCCCAAGTTTGCGGCGATGGCAGGCGTATCTACCCCTGAAGAAATCTGTGGAAAAACAGACTACGACCTGTCCTGGAGCCCAGCGGAAGCGGCCTCGTTTCGAGCCTACGACCGCAAGGTAATGGAGACTAATCAGGCTGAGCTTCACATCCTTGAGCCGCTGCGGCAGCCAGATGGCACTACGCTCTGGCTAGAAACCAGCAAAGTACCGCTTTGCGACGAACAAGGTCACGTTTACGGCGTGTTGGGCAGCTTTGAAGATATTAGCGATCGCAAACGAGCCGAAGAAATCATTTTAAAGAAATCTGAAGAACTCGAACAAACCTTAGCTGACCTAAAACATGCCCAGCTACAGATGGTAAAGCACGAAAAAATGGCCTCTTTAGGTAACTTAGTGGCTGGTGTCGCGCACGAAATCAACAACCCTATTGGCTTTCTCAATGGCAGTATTGAAAATGCTCAAGCCTATGCAAAAGATTTGCTGACGCATCTAGCCTTGTATCAGCAGCACTATTCGCAGCACAGTGAGAAGCGTAGCATCTGCGAAGTCGATTCAATCCATGCTCATGCTAAAGAGATCGATTTAGATTTTCTGCAAGAAGATTTTCCGGCGCTGATGAATGCCATGCAGGCAGCAACTGATCGAATTACTGCGATTAGCAACAGCCTGCGCACGTTCTCACGCGCCGATACCGAATACAAAGTAATGGCCGACTTGACCGAAGGCATAGAGAGCACGTTGCTAATCTTAAAATATCGGCTTAAAGCTAGCGAAGCTAGACCCGCTATTAATGTCATTCAAAACCACGGCGATCTGCCTGCTATCAGATGTTTTCCAGGTCAGCTCAATCAGGTTTTTATGAACCTTTTAGCCAATGCTATTGATGTTTTTGACGAAGCTGCTCAGCAAAAGTCTTTTGAGGAGCTAGAAGATCAGGCGCAGACAATCACCATCACTACAACAGCTTTTGCAGAACAAAACAGAGTCGAAATTCGCATACGCGATAATGGCAAAGGGATGGATGCAGCTATCAAAGCTAGAATATTCGATCACCTGTTTACCACCAAAGGGGTTGGCAAAGGTACGGGGCTAGGCTTAGCCATAGCCCATCAAATCATCACCGAAGCCCACAGCGGCGCGCTAAAAGTCACCTCTAAACCTAACAAAGGCACCGAATTTTGCATCTGCTTACCCATTGATGCGACAGACACTGCACAAGATGTTCCATAGGATGTTCAATTCGGTTCGCAAAGGTTCCCTGTCTGCCGAACTCAGCGCCTTTCTGGCCGATGCGAAGAAAGCAAAAGATATACGCCGTCCGTACTTTAAAAAAGCACCCGTGAGAACTGCTCACCGGGTGCTTTATAACTTGAAACTATAGAAGCAAAAACCTTCTAAAGGAATTTGCTGCATTAGGCGAAGCTTCTACATGGCAGAAGGATACACGCCATCCGCTACAAACACAGGTTTCTCGGTATACTCTGCTTCTATCTGCTTCTCTACTGAGAGATCCCATTTTAGATCGTAGTCTCTATCAAAATCTGCTTTCACGTAAGGACGCAGCACACCTGTAACGACCACCTTTTCATTCTCTTGGGTTTCGGGCGTCGCTCCCTGCGTAACTACTAACAAATTCTCATTGTTAAATAACTGATGTTCTTTCAGTGTGAACGTATTAGATGAAAGCTTGCTACCCACGTCTCCTTGTACCGCAATTCTTTGGTTATAGTACTTTTCGGGAGCGCTCGTAATATCGCCTGGATCGGGAGAGAGTGCAATTGACTTCGCTACCACAACAGGACGATCTTCATAGTCGGCGTATAAGGTAGGGTCAAGTTTGAGCCCATATTCCCTATCGAGATCAGCAGATACCATCTTTTGGACAGTACCTGTTACCTGCACGGGCGTATCATCGCCTTCTGTCAGAACAAAGGGTTGTCCAGATGCGTTAATCACTAGAATATCTTCGCCGCCAAATAGCTGCTTGTCTTCTAGTAAAAAGGAAGCATCGCCTACTTTCTTTTCGACTTCAGATCGAATTGTCACTTCCTGACCAACCAAACCGTCGGCACCCTCAGAAAGTTCTTCGGTGGTCACATTCTCTTTTGCATCTTGTGGCGTCGTCGTCTCCTTCGGAGCCGTGCAGGCAGACAAGACAGTTAAAGAAGTCGCTAACAGCAAGCCCGTTATGGTGGCACGATGCTGGAATGTCTTTTGAAGTAAATTTTTCATTTTTTATAGTCTCTTTTACAATTGGTATACAGCGTAACTGTTTTTCCGCAAATTCTCGTCTACCGTTTGGCGGAGTAAACAGGCCAGTTTGCTTCTCAATGCTTAATCAAGCTTCACAGGAAACAGCCTTGCTGCATTTGCCCGCTTATTCCAACACTTCAGCCTGAGTAGTGACGACTTGCCTGCGTTTACCCTAACGTCCGAACTTTTGGCGAATGCGCGCTGCTAGCATTGCGGCTTCTGGAATGCCTAATACCACTGTCAACAGGGCAAAGGTCGCTAAGCTAATTGCACCGGATATTGTCATCAAAATCAAATTTGCCAAAAATCCTTCAGCGCCGATCAGGCTCGTGAGCCCGCCTAAGGTGAGCCAGCAGGAAACGCCGCTGACTGCCGCCGCTGCTGTTAAAGTCGCCATTGTCCTCGCCCAATCAGCCATCGGCAGACCACCAATTTTACGGTTTAGCAGCACTGTCATTGCTACCAGTGAAACAATGTTTACCCCAATTGTGGCGACCACTAGGCCCGCAGGCCCCATCAGGTTAAACAACACAAAGTCTAAAACGGCGTTGACGGCGATATTGACTAGGCTGATCCTAAAGGGCGTTTGGCCATCGCCCAGCGCATAGAACACTCTCACCATCACATCGCGCGCTAGATACACAAACATGCCCACTGCGTAAGCAATCAAAATCAGCGTGACTAGCTGCACGGCCTCTTCATCAAAATTGCCGCGCTTGTAAACGACGGTGACAATCGGCTCTGCCAAGGTGATGATTACAGCGCTTATCGGTAGCATCGTCAGCGCTACGAGTACCAAAGACTGACGAATGCGCTGCTTGAGTTCGGGCCACTGCGCGGGGTCGGTGAGCCGAGAGAAAATAGGGAAAAATGGCACCAAAATAATATTCGAGACAATGCCTAAAGGCGTCTGTACGAGCAAATTAGCAAAGCCCAATGCGGCTAAGGTGCCGGGGACAAAGGCCGCAAAAAATAAATCGGTGTAGACATTGATCTGCAAGGTGCCGGATGACAGCGTGGCAGGCCCTAACACTTTCAGCACATCGCGAACGCCCGGATCTTGTACATTAAAGCGCAGCCGCAAACGACCTAAGCCAGATTTCCACAGGGCAGGCACCTGTATCAGCCACTGCAAAATTGCCCCCACCAAAGACCCCACCGCCAGCACGATGCCGCCCAGCATGACATTGTTGGCATTGCTGATATCGCCATCGGTGAGCGCCCAAAAAACGCCCAGGCTAGCAATGACAGCAGTACTAGAAAGCAGCGGACTAATGGAAGGGAGCCAGTACTGATCGTCGGCGTTGAGGGTGCCAAAGCCGATGCCAATGAAGCAGGCAAACACCGTAATTGGGGCCATAATCCGCAGTTGCGTAATTGCAATTTGCCGACTCACTGCGCCAACATCTGTTTCTAAAAAGCCGCGTCCAAGCAAGTCAATAATCGGCTCAGCGAACACAAACATGCCGATGCTGACCCCAATCAGGCCAATGCCAACAACGGTCGTCACAGTTTCAACAATGGGGGCAATGTCTGCTTTTTTGCGTTTAGAAACGGCGCTGACAATCGCGCTGTGAAATGGGCCATTAATGCCGCCCAGCAGCACGAGCAAAAAGCCAGGAATAACGTAGGCAATTCCGTAAGCATCGGTCACCGGGCCAGTGCCAAAGGCGGCAGCGATCGCTGTTTCTCTCAGCAGCCCAAATACTTTACTCAGCAGGGTAGCAATGGCCACAATCCCTGCAATCCCGGCGAGCGATCGCTTACCCAAAATGCTTTTCTCTCAATAAACCAATCCCTATTTAAGCACTCATTTAAGCGCGTCTAGTCGCTAGATCGGGGCTGTCAGATCGGGGCTGTCAGATCGGGGACATTAGCGCTTGGCATCGCTCAGCGCTGAACGAGCCATTGAGGCGATCGCCTGATCCGTCGCTTTGGGCAATTGGTAGTACCGGCCTCCGGCTACCTTCGCCAGCTCTTTACCAAAGCCCGTAGAAACAAACTTACGCTCTGTGTCAATAATCAATAGCTGATAGCCCGTTGCCCGAATGCTGCCCGCAATCTCCAGCAGCTCTGCTTTAATGTCTGGTTTTTCGTCCGTTTCATCCGGCTCATCGCCCAAGGATCTAGCCAACGGCACATTGCCGCGCCCATCGGTAATCGCCACAATCACCACACTGCCGACATCACCAGATTTTTGAGCATTGTTGCCGACCCGCACTGCCTGCATCAGCCCGTGTGCCAAGGGCGATCCGCCCCCACAAGCCATTGTTTCTAGCCGTCGCTTAGCCGCTGTAATCGAGCGCGTGGGCGGCAACAGCACATCGGCCTGCTCACCGCGAAACGGAATCAGCGCCACCTGATCGCGATTTTGATAGGCATCTGTCAGCAGGCTCAGCACCGCCCCTTTGGCATTTTGCATCCGGTTCAAAGCCATTGAGCCAGAGGCATCTACCACAAAAATAATCAGCGACCCGGCCTTACGCGCCAGTCGCTTAGCGCGAATATCACCTTGCTCGACGATCACTTTACGATGGGGCTGACGTTCCCGGCGAGCCTTTTGGTATGGGGCAGCGGCGCGCAGGGTCGCATCTACCGCAATCCGGCGGGCCTGTCCGGGCGGAATAAAGGGCTTAATATAGCGGCCTCGCTCATCTGAGAAGATAACGCTATTTTTACCCGATGAGCCTTGTCTGCTCTTACTTTCTGCAAAAGAAAGCAATGACTGATCGAGCACAACCCCTTCGGCATCGAAGATAAATTCTTCTGGAATTGAAGGCGGCTGCTCAGGCTGTTGTTCTTCGTCTTCCGGTTCATCGCTGTCATCTTCCGACTCATCTTGGTCTTGGTCAGAATCGTCCTGCTGCTGATCTTGCGGTGGCGGCGGGGGCTGATTTTCCTCCGGCGGTGGCGGCACAGCGCTAGACCTGGGCACAATCACCAGCTCCACGGCCTGCCGTAAATCGTCAGCGCTTACCGTCGTGCGACCATCTAAGGCGGCGCAAGCTTTGGCGACGCGCACTGCAAATAGCTCGGCTCGATGGCCTATCACCCCGCCCCGCATGGCTTCGGTGACTAAATAATTGACCTGCTCGGTGGTAATCACCACATCTTGAAGCCATTCGCGAGCCAAGATGATCTGAGTTTTGAGCGAGTCGATGTCGTCTTGGTATTCGCTGAGAAAGGCGGCGGGATTGTTGCTAAAGCGGTTGACCTGTTCGACGGCGGCCACGCGATCTTCTAGGGTAAGGGCGGTGTCGGCAGAAAGCGCGATCGCAATTCTATCCAGCAAATGCTCTCGCAAATTACCTTCTTCAGGGTTGTAAGTCGCAATCAGCAGGGGCTGACAAGGATGCTGAAAGCTAATGCCTTCTCGCTCAATTTGATTGCGCCCTTCGGTCAGACTCGAAAGCAACAAGTTGCTGATTTGATCATCCAGCAGATTCACTTCATCAATGTAGAGCACGCCCCGATGCGCCTCTGCCAGCAGTCCGGGCTGAAAAACACTTTCTCCCGTACTAATAGATTTGGCCACATCGACCGAGCCTAATAGCCGATCTTCCGTCACGCCCAGCGGAATTTGAATGAACGGGGCTTTTACCACCTTTGTCGGCAGATCCTCAAGCGGCGTATCAGCGGCAAAGCGGCTAGCCGTTTCATCATCCCAAGCCGCCGGATTGGTCGGATCGCAGTTGCACGAATCCTCAATCACCTCAATCGGCGGCAAAAGCTGATACAGCGCCCGTGCTAGCACCGATTTGGCCGTGCCTCTTCTGCCCGCAATTACCACCCCGCCCAAGCCCGGATCGACGGCTGAGAGCAGCAGTGCGAATTTAAT
>QBMP01000213.1:4109-7832 GCA_003242115.1 Phormidesmis priestleyi | reverse complement strand
GCTGACGCTGACGCCCGATGGAAAAGTGATGGGGCGCTACAACAAGATCAAGCTGGTGCCGCTAGGCGAATACATTCCGTTTGAGTCGGTGCTGGGAGCATTGATTCGGCGGCTGTCGCTGATGGAAGGCAGCATGGTGCCGGGTAGCCGGGATCAGCTCTTACAGACGCCGTTTGGCCCGATGGCGGCAGGCATTTGCTATGAGGCGGCTTATGCAGATTTGTACCAAGAGCAGGTGCAGCGCGGTGGACAGGCGATTTTTACCGGCTCAAATAATGATCCCTATGCGCCCCGGCAAATGATTCAGCACCATGCGCAAGATGTGATGCGGGCAGTGGAGACGGATCGCTGGGCAGTGCGGGTGACGAATACTGGAATTTCGGGAGTTGTGGATTCTCAGGGGCGATCGCGCTGGCTGTCGGTGCCTGATACCTACACGACTCATGTCGCTCATATCTATCGGCGACAAACGCAGACGCTGTATGTGCGTGCTGGCGATTGGCTGACGCCGGTACTGTTGGGATTAGCCGCGATCGCGCTATTTCGCCAAGTACCGATCAATCGCCGCCACTGAAAGCGCTTCAGAAAGCCAAAACCCTTGACCCAAACGACAGCCTAGTGCGACTAATGCGGCTAGCTGCTCAGAGGTTTCAATGCCTTCGGCGATGACGCTCATCCCAGCACTATTGCCCAAGTCAAGAATGGTTTTGATAATATCAGTGCCTTTAGTCGAAGCTTGAGCCGATGATTCTAGCTGCGGATTTAACGGATCGCTCACGTCTGTACGGGTCAGTTCTTTAATCAAACTGCGGTCGATTTTGAGGGTGCTGATTTCTAGCTGATGCAGCCGACTTAACGAAGAGTGACCGCAACCGAAGTCATCTACGCAGAGCCTCAGGCCAAGCGCTTTAAGCTGATTCAGGACTTGAGTAATCGTGGCATCATCGCTCAGCAAGACCTGCTCTTCAATCTCTAGCTGAAAAGCGGCGGCAGGCAGATCGTATTTAGCCAAGTAGGTGCGCCATTGAGACACGATTTGCGGGCTTGTGAGCTGAAGCAAAGATAAGTTGATATGCAGACACAAATCGGCGTAGGCCGGGTGCGCGCGCCAAGCTTTGAGCTGCTGGCAGGCGGTTTGAATCACCTGTGAGCAGAGCTGACGGACGATGCCAAGTTCTTCAGCGATCGCAATAAAATCTTCGGCTTCCAAACACCCGCGAGTCGGATGATGCCAGCGAATGAGCACTTCAAACCCCGTCAGTGCCGGCGTTGCGAAGGGCTGAACGCTGAGATCAAAAATCGGCTGATAGTACAGGTGAAACTCATGCCTCAATAAGGCTTGGCGCAGCTCATCTTCGAGTGTGATTTGAGCAGCAGCCTGACCTTGTAAAACGGTATCGAAAACCGCAAACTGCTGATGGAGCAGAGCTTCGTCTTGAATAACGATGGGTGGTTGACCCGATAATTGGCCCGATAATTGGCCACTGGCTACCTTGCTAGATGAAGTCGCCGCCTCAGATCGCTGAGGCTTAAGCTGGCTTTGAAGCAACGCTTTCGACTGCTGCTTCGATTGTTTTTTGGCATAGCGCATCGCAGCGTTGGCATCCCTCAGCGCCGCTTCCGGATGGCGATAGCCTACGCAGCTAAAGGTAATCCCAATACTCGCACCGATAAAAGCCCTGCGCTCAGTCATGACAAAAGGCTGCTTGAGCCTCGCTTGCAGCCGCTGAACGACAAAAATAGCGTGATCTTGATCGGGAATATCATCTAGCAAAACCGCAAATTCATCGCCGCCTACCCGCGCCAATAAATCGCTCTTACGCAGCAAGGATTTGATTTGTTTGGCAATGTGCTGAAGCAGAAAATCACCGATTTCGTGCCCTAGCGTATCGTTGACAGGCTTGAAGTTATCAAGGTCGATAAAGAGAACAGCATATAGGTGCTGCGGCTGACGATAGACTAGCTGAATGGCTTGGTCGAGTCGCTGCAAGAAGTAGCTGCGGTTGGGCAAGCCTGTCAGCGGATCATGCAGAGCGCTCTGGCGCAGGGCAGCCTCTCGCTTGAGCAGTTTGGTTTGGGTTTTGGATAGCTGCTGTAAGGCTGAGCTGAGCTTTAAGGTGCGGGCTCTCACCTTTTGCTCTAGTTGGGCGTTGATGGCTTTGAGCTGCTGAGCATGACGAGCGAGCTCCATTTGGGTAATGACTTGGCGACTGAGCGCCCGCAGTGCCTGCAACTGTTTGGCTGTGAGCTGATGGGGCACATAGTCAATCACGCACAGAGAGCCCAGGGCATGACCGTCGGGGGTGATCAGCGGAGTGCCTGCGTAGAAGCGAATGTGGGGCGCTCCGGTAACCAGCGGATTATCGCGGAACTGAGCGGATTGATGGGTGTCTTCGACAATGAGGACGTTTGATTGCTGGATGGTGCGATCGCAAAAAGCAATATTGCGAGCAGATTCGTTCGCTTCAAACCCAACTTTAGATTTGAACCACTGGCGATTAGCATCTATGAGGCTAATGAGCGCAGTCGGCGTTTGACAAATATGAGCAGCTAGGCTCGTAATGTCATCGTAAGCAGGCTCAGGCGGCGTATCTAAAATCTCATAGCTCTGGAGTTTTGCAAGACGCAGCGTTTCTTTTGCGGGCCGAGAAGCTAGTGGCATAGGCTAGCAATTAAAAATAAATAGCTGTAAGGAATATTGAAAGAATATAAAAAGAAAATCACGAAAACTTCAGTGAGTCATTGAGAACGATGCCTATCAAGTACACCCTCTAGCCTAACTGTAGGCTATGTAACTGCGCTAGGTCGCGATAGATTCAAATAAACGCTGAGGTTTACGCTGAGGTTTGCTAAGAGCTACAGTCTAAGCCAAATTGCTGACAGCAGGTGCAGCGCCCTACTGAAATCAACCCTTTTATGCCTACTTTTTGGTTGAAATAAACTAAAAAGCATTGATCTACAAAAAAGCTGTTATTAGCGGGAAGAACACGCTCTAAGCCACGCCTAAAGCTGATTTATCACACCAGTCAAGTACTCTATTCCAAGCCCACCAGCGGTCGGGATCTTTAATTTGATGCTGGCATTCAGGGCTACTGATGTAGCCAACGTGGCCCCCGTGAGCGGTCATGAGCAGATCAATCGCAGGATTAGCCGCGCAGGCCGCTTGAATATCGCTCACCAGGGTCGGATCAAAGAGCGGATCGTCAGCGGCATAAAGAATCAGCGTTGGCTTAGTGAGTTCGGGCAGCAGATAGAGACCACTGGTACGCATGTAATAGGCTTCGACGGAGGGAATGCCTAATCGGGGAATGACCATTTCATGATCAAAGCTCCAGATGCTGTGCACTCGCTCAATAGCGGCTGGATCAAACGCGGTGGGATGATCTTGCTGGAGCTGCGCTAGGAGGCTTTTGAGCTTGCGAGCAATGGCTTTTTCGAGGTATTTGCCCAAGGGGGCTTTTTCGAGATATTGAAGCGATCGCAATGACTCCAGCGCCGGACAAATCACCGCACAGCCGCCAATATCAGCCAGCGTCAAATCTAGATCCGGCCCCCAGTCAGCCACAGTCTGAGCCGCTTTCACACCCCACAGCGCCAGCAGCCCACCTAAAGAAAACGCCGTAAGCCAAATCGGAGCCGGACAGCCCATCGCTTTGGCCGCTGCCGCAATTCGCACAAAATCTTCGCCCTCGTACAGACCATCAGAGGTTAACGCGGGTGAGA
>QBMP01000213.1:0-4099 GCA_003242115.1 Phormidesmis priestleyi | reverse complement strand
GTCATAGGCTTTACGGGCCATAATTCGCAAAAACCACTGATCTTCAAGATCGCCAGTAATCCCATAGGTGCCAATAATCGTGCCAATCGGGTTTGGGGGAATTGCGACTAAGCCAAAAATCGGCACTCCGTTCGCGCCGATGAAAACATGCTCACGAAAAGCGGGTTCTGGTTCAGTAATGGTTGCTTGCCAGTTTTTGCTAGCCTGCAAAGCGACATAAAGGGTCATCAAGAGCCCATTATTTAGCGGCCAAGCAGCGCGATAGGGAATAGTGTTCGCGGCTTTGGCATCAATAAACCTCATCATGGGAGCCTATATCGATCAACAAAATATCATCTTCTGTTTCGTCCTCGTTTTCGACAAAGCTAAAAATAATGCGGCAGTCGTATTCGACTGAACAAGCCCAAGTACCAGACAGTTTTCCTTTTAGGCGATGAGTTTGAAGCATTGGGGCAAACGGATCTATCGCTAAGAACCTTAACCTGTCTTCAATGGAGGCTTTTAAGTTTGGTTGCCGTCGAATTAGTTTTTTAAAGGCACGCTTAAAAGCCGATGTGAAAAGGAGCTGTCTCACCGATTAAGTTCAGCGATAACCTCTTCGACCGAGCCGCGAAATATGTTGCCCTCTTTGTAATCTTTTTGAGTTTGGGCAATGGTCTTGGCAATTTCGTCTCGCCGTCTTTCTATTAATCGCTTGCGCAGCAACTCAGCTAACATCTCTTGATCCTCAACAGGTAGCATTTCAATACTTTCTAAAACTTGGTCAAGTTTGGAAGTTTGTAACATATCAATAATTTTTGCCTGCTTTCGACTTGATGTAGGATAGGACTTACGCATTGACAGGAAATTAGAACATGTATTGGTGATTTAAGTATTCTAAAATACTATTTTTAGCTGAAACGCATATGAATCGTGACATTGCAAGGCTTACGGTGTCGGTTCTTATGACGACGCTGAAACCCTCTGGATTCGTAAACCCACATGCTGTCTATTTTGTACAGTGCGTAACTCCTATAGGAGTAAGTCTGTCTGCGAACTAACCTTATCTGTATCTTACCGTCTTGCAAGTAAGGCCCTTAAGGTTTAACGGTATTTGTCAGGGTCTAATCTTTCATAGGATTGCGTACTTTTTTGAGTAGCTCGTAAAAGGGTTGCCAGTTGTCTTGTTCGGTTATAGGTGCCCATACGGCTTCGATTTGGGAACGCAGGAGTACTGTTTTGGGATTGGTGGCTTGCAGACAATTTTGAACATCGCTCATTTTTTCGGCGGGGAGTTGGCTGAGGCAGTGTTGGTAGTGCGATCGCCACTGATGCAGCAGTTCGACGGCGGCAGGATCTGATTTTTCGAGAGTGGGTGCGAGGATCAAGCTAGCGTCGTTCTGCCAGTTGGGATCGAATTGGCGGGTGAGCGTAGCAAAAAAATCGGGGTAGCTGACGTGAGTTTTTTCGAGCAGATCAAGGGTGTGGGTAAGCAAGTCGCGGGCTGCGATGGCGCTTAAGGCAAGAGAGAGATCGGGCGTGAAGCCGAGTTTTTGGCGGAGGCGATCGCTAAAAACCTCAGCGTATTTGGGCTGATACTGCGCTAAGCCTGCCTCCAAATTGGGTTTATCGATGATGTCGGTGAGCGCGATCGCCAGCTTCTCCAGATTCCAATAGCAGGCACCGGGCTGGTTGCCATAACAGTACAGCCCCGAATAGTCGAAATAAGCGGCGGTAAAGCGAGGGTCGTATTCGTCCATAAAAGCAAACGGCCCGTAGTCAAAGCCTTCGCCCGTAATCGACATGTTATCGGTATTGAGCACCGCCTGACAAAAGCCCACGCTCATCCACTGAGCCACTAGGGTTGCAAGCCGCTCTGAAAGATCAGCAAACCACTGTGCGTAACGATCTTGCTGATCGGCGATGGACTGCAAATGCGGATAGTAAACTGCTATAACATGATCTAAAAGCGGACGAATCAGATCTGGGCGCTTGATATAGCTCAGCCGCTCGAACGTCCCAAAGCGAATGTGTGAATGGCTGAAGCGCACCATCACCGCTGAGCGAGTGGGGGAAGGTTCATCGCCGCGATAGAGCGATTCACCGGTTTCGATCAGGCTCAAGGTGCGAGACGTATTGACGCCTAACGCATGTAGCGCTTCGGCGGCTAGCACTTCGCGAACACCGCCTTTGAGCGTCAGCCTGCCATCGCCGCCGCGCGAGTAGGGCGTAGGGCCCGATCCCTTGGTGCCAAAGTCGTAAAGTTTGCCGTCGGTGCCGCGCACTTGGCCGTAGAGAAAGCCGCGTCCGTCGCCTAAAAATGGATTGTAGTTACGAAACTGATAGCCGTGGTAGCGCAGCGCTAGCAGCGGCTGGTGGTCTTGAAACTGGCCAAAGGCTTCGATGAAATCGCGATCGCTCACCCCTTCCGGCTTCAAACCCACCTTGCCTAACAGCTCATCATTGCGAAAGCGCAGACTATGCTCAGGAAAAGTCGCTGCTGTCACCGGGTCATAATAATCTGCACCCAAATCAGCCAGCGCGGACTCGTAGGGGAGCGTGAGAAGTGGATTGGCCATTACCCTAATCTAGTTGAGCAAATCTAATGGGGCGAATCTGTTTGGGCTAATCTGTTGAGGCTAATCTACCGCTGTCACCCGTCGCAAATTCAGCACATCCGACATTTTGCGAATTTGAGCAAACGTTTTATTCAAATGGTCATGATCTCGAATATCAATCCCCAAATCGATGTCTGCAATCTGGTCAGGATGGGTCGTCACGCCAGCCTTGTGCACATTAATTTTGAGATCTGACAGTCGAGTCAAAATGTCTCTGAGCACCCCAACCCGGTCAATCACTTCAATTTTGAGCTGCACAGGATAGGTATCAGGTTGACCTTTGCCCACATCCGGCTGGTTCCACTGTAGCGGGATCAGCCGCTCACCCGGAATATTTTCGACATTTGGACAGTTTTGCCGATGCACCGCAATCCCTCTACCGCCTGTCGAAACCACGCCCAAGATTGTCTCTCCCGGCAGCGGATGACAGCAGCCTGCGATGTAGTGTACAAGCCCTTCTAGCCCTGCAATCGGCGCATTGTCATATCCCGTATTGCGGTTCGCAGGCGCTTTGACTGCCGGGATTTCATCTTCTAACGTGCCAAGCTTACCGATTTCTTTGGCACGGAGCGGCTGAGCTTCTTTAACCGCTTCTTGCAGCCGATTGACCACCGCATTCAGCGTTACTTCGCCGTAGCCCAGGCCCGCTAGCAAATCATCAGCCGAAGCATAGTTAGAGCGTTCAGCAGCGGCAAGCGCAGGCTTAGACTTGAGCAAAGCATCGAGCCCGCTTTTGCCCATCACTTTTTCGAGCATTTCGTGGCCGCGAGCTAGATTTTCATCGTAGTGATACTTTTTGTACCATTGCCGAATGCGGTTGCGCGCCCCGGTACTCACTACAAAATTTATCCAATCAAGGCTAGGGTAGCTATTCTTTTGCGTAATAATTTCAACGATGTCACCGTTTTGCAAAGCCGTATCTAAGGTGACAATACGACCATTCACTTTAGCCCCAGCGCAGTGGTTGCCGACCTCGGTATGAATCCGATAGGCAAAATCAACCGGCGTTGCGCCCCGACTTAGCGGAATCACGTCGCCACTAGGGGTAAATACATAAACCTCTTCATCGAAGAGATTATTCTTGACATCAGAAAGATATTCTTGGGCGTCTTTGAGTTCGTTTTGCCAATCTAAAAGCTGACGCAGCCAGGTGAAGCGCTCTTCATTGCTGCTAATAGCGGTATGGCTATTGCCGGATTCCTTATACTTCCAGTGCGCAGCGATCCCGTACTCGGCAATGTGGTGCATTTCCACGGTGCGAATTTGCACTTCAATGGGGCGACCGGAGGGGCCAATGACGACGGTGTGCAGCGACTGATAGCGGTTGGGCTTAGGCAGACCAATATAGTCTTTAAAGCGGCCAGGAATCGGGCGAAATAGGTCATGCACAACCGCTAGGGCTCGGTAGCACTCATCTTTGGAGTGAACGATTAGGCGAATGGCGGCAATATCGTAAATTTCGCTGAATTCTTTTTGCTGACGCTGCATTTTGCGGTGAATGC
>QBMP01000212.1:4299-7908 GCA_003242115.1 Phormidesmis priestleyi | reverse complement strand
TTTTCGCTGTCTATTATCTCCTATCCTATGTATATAGACACTTTATCCTGTCCCACTTGACGGAACCAGTGCCCCTCAGCACCGGTTGCCCTTTATAGCCAAAAAAAGGGGGTTAGACCTTCGCCTACCCCCCTTTCAGCTATTCAATTACAAAGCGCCGAAGCACTCCTTACTCAACCCCTTCAATCCGGTTCTCGACTTCTTCGTAAAGCTCCTGAAGCCTTTCTATATTCTCATCACTCGTCTCCCAATAGCCGCGACCGTTCACTTCTAGCAACGTCGTTACCATTCGGCGGAAGGAATTTGGGTTCAAATCCATCAGCCGCTTGCACATCTCAGGATCGCTGATGAAGGTTTCATTGGTGTCTTCATACACCCAATTATCGACCGCATCAGCCGTCGCTGACCAGCCCATTGTGTTCACCAAGCGGTTAGAGAGTTCTCGAACGCCTTCATAGCCATTTGAGAGCATTCCCTCGTACCATTTGGGGTTGAGCAGTTTGGTACGAGCATCTAAGCGGACGGTTTCAGAGAGCGATCGCACCTGCGCATTCGCAGTTGTCGTATCCGCGATAAAAGAAGCAGGCTTCTTGCCATCTTCTCTCAAACTCGCCACCACCTTGGTCGGGTCAGAGTCAAAGTAATGAGACACGTCTGTCAGCGAAATCTCAGAAGAATCTAGGTTTTGAAAAGTCACATCAGCCGTTTTCAAAGAAGCTTCTAGCAAACCGCGAGACTCATCCATCACGCCAGGATTATCACAGTTAAAAGAGAAAGACTTTCGCGCCAAATACATATCGCGTAGTTCCTGTTCTTCTTCCCAACTGCTGTTTTCTACTGCTAAGTTCACGTTTGCCGCGTAAGAACCCGAAGCATTCGAGAAAATTCGGGTTGCGGCACTACGTAACGTGATCCCAAACTCCTCAGCTTGGGCCATAGCGTGCTTGCGCACAAAGTTCATCGCCAACGGTTCATCTGCTTCAGCCGCCATTTTTACCGCCCGATCTAGCAGCGCCATTTGATTCACAAACAAATCACGGAAAACGCCAGAACAGTTAATCACCACATCAATTCGAGGCCGACCCAACTCTTCGAGCGAAATCAGTTCCAGTTTGTTCATTCGGCCCAGCGCATCCGGCATCGGCTTCACCCCTACAAACCACATCATTTGCGCCAGCGATTCACCGTAGGTTTTGATGTTGTCAGTGCCCCACAGCACCGTGGCAATGGTTTCAGGATACGCACCATCGTTTTCAGCTTGCTGCCTTGCAATTAGGCGATCCACCACAATTTTGGCCGACTGCACCGCTGCTGAAGTCGGAATCGACTGCGGATCAAGGGCATGAATGTTCTTTCCGGTCGGCAGCACATCCGGATTGCGAATCGGATCGCCACCAGGGCCAGGAAGTATGTATTCGCCATCCAAGGCTCGTAGCAGCGAAGCCAATTCGTTATCAGCAACCACCTGTTTGAGGCAAAACTGAAGATACTCAAAGAGAGAAGTGAGCGAGTCATCTTCAATCTTTTTGTAGCCCAAATCATGCAGCGCTGCTGTCCATACTGCCTTGCCGCCGCCAAAGTTGAACATTGACAGCATGGAGCCTGCCGATACCCGTCCATCGTCGTTGATCTGTTCTTGCACCATCGCCGCAACCGCAGCGCGAACGGCGCTATTGATGTCATATAGGGTTTGTACGTCTTCCAGGTTGCCGCGATCGCTACTCGCATAAATCTGATCAATGTCGCGCCCAATGCTTTCTGCCACAATCCGCTGAAGACTCTTTTTCTCTTCTTCTGGCCGATCAAGACTCGCAATGTTCACTAGCGTGGCCACCGCCTCTTCTGCGGTTGGCGGCTCACCTACCACATGCAAACCACAGGGCAACAGGCGAGACTCAATCTCCATCAGCTTGATGTAGACCTTGCCGACCAACGTATCGCGATCTTCTTTACTCAAGTCGCTCGAATCTTCTGCGGGCAGCGCAATGTCTTTATCCAAATTGACCTGACGCGCCTTTTCAATAATCGCATTCACAATCGGAATGCCTCTCCCGCCTTCTTTGAGAGTCTGATAAGACGCAATCAGTTCGCTTAGCTCCTTGAGCCCTTTGTACAGACCAGCATTTTCAGCAGGCGGCGTCAAATAGCTGATAATTTCTGCATAGCCACGGCGCTTGGCAATGGTTGCTTCCGAAGGATTATTCGCCGCGTAATAGTACAGATTAGGCGTACTGCCGATCAAATTATCGGGATAGCACTTTGCCGACATGCCCATCTGCTTACCCGGCATAAATTCCAGTGAGCCGTGTGTGCCAAAATGCAGCACCGCATCTGCCTTCCAAATTTTCTCCAAATAGGTGTAGTAAGCTGCAAACCCATGATGCGGACTCGCCGAGCGCGAAAACAACAGTCTCATCGGATCGCCTTCGTAGCCAAACGTCGGCTGCACCCCAATAAACACATTCCCAAATGTCTTACCATACACCAACAGATTTTGGCCATCGGTATTGAGCTGCCCTGGCGGTGGCCCCCAGTTTTCTTCGAGCCTTTCAGAGTAAGGCGTCAGCTCTTCGTACTCAGCGACCGACATTTTGTGAGCAATGTTCAAGTTCGGGCTGTTGAACTGCGCCTGCGCATCGTGAATGACCATCTGCATCAGGGCTTCAGACGTTTCGGGCATATCTTCAATGTGGTAGCCCTGCGCCTTCATTTCTTCCATAACCCTAAAAATAGAGCCAAACACGTTGAGATAAGCCGCTGTACCGACATTTCCCTTATCGGGCGGAAAGCTAAAGACTGTAATCGCTAGTCTTTTCTCCACGCGCGGCAGCTTGCGCAATCGCGCCCATTTCAGCGCCCGCGTCGAAATCGCTTCTACGCGATCTTGCAGCGTAATGGCTCGACCTGTGGCTCCGTCTCGGCCCGACATAATGATCGGCTCAATTGCGCCGTCTAGCTCAGGGATCGCCATTTGCAAGGCCACCTGAATCGGGTGCAGCCCTAAGTCACTCGCCTCCCACTCTTCTGTGGTCTGAAACACCAGCGGCAAAGACACCATATAAGGGCGGTTCAGCTTTTGCAAAGCTTCAATGGCCTTGGGATGATCTTGCCTAGCGGGGCCACCGACTAGCGCAAACCCGGTGAGTGAAACGACTGAATCGACAATCGCTTCGGTTGGATTTAGCGGATCGAAAAAGTAGGCATCAACCGGCTTAGAAAAGTCCAGACCGCCTGCAAACACAGGGATAACGCGCGCGCCTTTATATTCCAGCTCCTGCACGATAGAGACATAGTGCGCATCGTCACCTGTGACTAGGTGCGTCCGCTGCAACACAAGGCCCACACAGGGTGCATTCGGATTCCGGGCGATCTCAGGAATATCGCTGCGAGAGTCGTACCAATTTAGGTATTCCTTCACATCTTCAAACATTGTTGGCGCTAGCGGATGCCAAATGCCGAGGTCGAGAAAGGTCACCGGCTGCTCGTAGCTCAGCCCATCGGCCTTGGGTGCGCCTTCAATCTGCTGCTGGGGCAGGACGTAGCGATCCGCTAGCATCAGCAAAAAGTTTTCTAGGTTTTCAGCCGAGCCGCCGAGCCAATACTGAAAGC
>QBMP01000212.1:0-4289 GCA_003242115.1 Phormidesmis priestleyi | reverse complement strand
CATGAAGTTACGCGCATCTTGGGCTTTTTCTACCGGCAGATACTTCAAAACCTTGGGCAGCGTCCGCAAAAGCTTCAGCATGGCGTCTTCAAAGCCGCTGCCCTGCTTTTGTCGGCGCTTTTTCATAAAGTCGCCAATCACGCTTTTAGATTGGCCTAGCTGCGCCATATTAAAGCTGCCGAGCTTGTTGAGGCGCATGACTTGAGGCATAGAGGGGAAGACGACTGCCGCATCTAGGCGATCGCGATGAGGCTTCACCGCTGCTTCCACCTTTTCGGCCAATTCTTCCACAAAAATCAGCGACCCGATAAAAATATTCGCTACCGCAATATCGCGCTTAAAGTCTTCAAAATTACTCTCGCTGCGCAGCTCCTCAATCAGGTAGCCGCTAATTTCCACAGCGATTTGAGCATTGTTTTCATTGATAGAGCGCACTGCCGCTGACAGCGAACTTTGATACTGAGGCTCGAGTACGACATAGACCACCTTAACCAGAGTGCGATCGCCCAATTCTTTGGGGACAACGTGTCTGACAGTGGGCCGAACTTGAGTGAACATGCGCAATTAACTCCTAAACGGTGAAATGTCTTTTGGTCTTGTAATTCGCCTTACAAAAAGACGGACTTCCTATAAAGTGACGAGTTTCTTAAAAAAATGACGAATTTCTTAATAAAAAGCAATATTTATAATGGCGTTAAATTAAGGTATGAAACGTTTTGACACACCTCAATCATTTTTATCTTCAGCTTTAAAGTTGTACCAGAAAACCTCTAGCCCGCAAGGCTTAACGGCTTCATGTGACACAAATTGATATATTTACAGGCACTTTAAAGTCGCCACAAAGTCGCCACCCGACAAAACTTTGCCGAGTGATTGCTCATGCCTATGCTTTGCATAAGTTAAAGTTATTGATATTGACAAATAGCTATTTTTATGCAGCCATAGCTATCCGTAGTAAGGCAGTATGCGAGGAAATCAATTGCCGAAGAATGGGCCAAATCTATATTCTCTCTGGCGATAAAACCGTTATCTTTGATGGCCTTGCTAGAGTTTACGCGATTGGCATCGGCAAAGATCCCAACGCTATTAACCTCGTCCACTGCGACCCCACTCAATGCGACTTCGGCAAAAAGAAATCCTTCCCCATCATGTGTGTCTACCACTTCTTCGCCGACATCTCAAAAGCCAAAGCTGAATTGAACTGGCAGCCTCAGTTCAGTCTAATCGACGGACTCAAGGACTCATACGAAAATGACTACTTATCCAAAGGTCTCAACAAAGCAGAGGTTGATCTCTCACTAGACGATCAAATTGTGTTTCAGTCGTAGAATAGTCATAGCTGCCATTATCACGACTAGCGCGCGCATGACTCAAATTTTAGCTATCTCAGAACACATCACGACCTTTCGACAGGTGGAAGAAAAGCTGGGTCTGTCGCTGAGCGATGAACCCGATTTTTTCCTGGAATGGCAGGAAGCATTGCCCGACCTCAAGACAGCAGAGCGCTCAAGACTAGACGCGGTGCGAAAAAACTATTTATACCAAATCTCTGACGGTGCCCTGCTAGAAGAAACCATTAAGCTAGTCATTCTATCGCCGCTGCTGGAGCTGGCAGGGTTTTACAGCACGCCCTATAAATTTCGAGCTGAAGTTTCTGTTGAAATAGAAGCGTTAGGAGATGATGACGAAGTTTTACGAGGACGGATCGATGGCTTGGTGCTATTGGAGCAGCTATGGATTGTGGTGATTGAGTCTAAGAAAACGACGTTTGATTTGGAAATGGCGCTGCCGCAGACGTTGGCCTATATGGCGGCTTCGCCAAGACCAGAGTTGCCGCTGTATGGCATGGTCGCGAATGGTAGCAGCTATCTGTTCGTTAAGACTTTGGCCGATTCTCCGAAGGAGAGGCTCCGCCAACGCTACGGCGTTTCTGATTTATTTGGGACGCGATCGCAATCTCACAACAACCTGTACGAGGTTCTAAAAATTTTGAAGCATTTGGGCGGTCTCCTGACTTAGCATGGCTGTTCGTCTTATATTGAAGTAGGCAAACATGAGGCGAAATCTACATTGTGCAGACTATTAAGACAAGTGTGAGCGTTGGAGATGACCGTAGGCTGTTGATGCAACTGCCTGAAAATATTCCGGCTGGTGACTATGAGGTTGTGCTGTTTCTGAATCAGCGAACTGTAAAGGGTGATAATGGTGCCTCTAAGCGAACTACAGCGCTTAGCAAGGCCAGAGCAGCCCTTAGAAAATCTGTTTCGCCAGAACATTCTATAGCGGACGAGCTAATTGAGGAGCGAAGGAAGGCATCTGAGCGTGAGTGAGGTGGTTTTAGATGCTTCGGCAGTGCTGGCTTTTATTAATGAGGAGTCTGGTGCTGAGCTGGTTAAGCAGTATTTTGGTAATGCGGCGATCAGTGCGGCTAATTTATCGGAGGCGGTTGCGAAGCTTGTAGAGAAAGGGCTTTCGGAAGCTTTAGTTCGAGAGCTGATTGAGGCGTTAGATTTGGAGATTGTTTCTGTTAGTGAGGAGCAGGCGATCGCAGCAGGCATTCTCAGACTTATCACGAAGCCTCTAGGCTTATCGCTAGGGGATAGATTGTGCATCGTTTTAGGAAAGCACCTTAGCAAACCTATCATCACGACGGATCGTCAATGGAAGAAGCTAGCTATTAAGGGTGTTGAAATACGATTAGCAAGATAGCTGTTTTACGGCTATTCGGTTAATGCTGCCCTGAACAATTTATACCTTGCGCTTGCGCTGACTGAGCGAATGCCTTCTACTAGCTAGCAAGGGTTCGGCTCTGAAATACGGTGTGGCGATCGCACGAACGCAAGTCGGCTAAGCAATTCAGTGATGTGTTGGTTGGCGAGTACGGTAATACCGATACAAAATACAGCGCATTGTATCACGGGCAACGTTGTGCTTCTCCAGTTATCGACTTGGGGAACTATATTAACGCTTGCCATATGTGAAAGGTAGAAAATGTCTTCAACCCTTGCGGTAGAAACGCTGAATAGCGCAGAGATTTTGACACAGATTACGGGTCAGCAGGTGCTAAAGCGCCACCTGACTCCTCGAATTTTGTTTTTGTCGGCAATGACCACAGTGTTAGTCGGTGTAGCCTACGCGGACGGGCGGTTGGCAGAGCGTGAAAAGGTCTATCTTCAGAAAGTTTTGAAGCAGTTCGTATCGCCTGAAAGCGGCCTTGGAAAAATGATTTCCTTGATGCTTAAGGGTGTACAGAAGCACAAAATCTATGCTCGCCTAGATGCTATTGAACGTTTGACGGACTCATTATCGGTTTCTGAGAAGCTGATCATCTTAGGGTTTGGGCATAGGTTGGCGATCGCAGATGGCCACGCAGAAGCACAAGAACGGCAGTATCTTGATACAGTCGCAAATGCCATAGGCGTACCAACTCAGCAAGTGAAAGCACTCTTTTCTTGCCTGGATGGGAAGCAATCTGAAGTCAATCCAACTGCTGTAGAGGAACTACGGTGGCTGCTAGATCCTCACAGCAATTCTAAATTCCAACTTAAGGACGTCCAAAACCCTTGATTTATCGTTCGTCTCTAATCGCAATCAAATTCGATGAACGGGACTGATCGGCTGAAACCCAGCAAACTCGTTCCTAACTTAGGCAAAATACACGTCTGTAAGTTGGAATTTGGAATTACTGAGATCCTCAACGCTTTCAAAATATTGATGCTGCCATCGTCAATGCTGCTAGCTTTTTATCCGCTAAGTTTCTATCTCAGCCACAGAGCGCATCGCCTTTAGCTATCCGTAAGCCGTCGTATGCAAAGCTCGAAAAATTTCAGGGCTACAGAGAGCAATTAAGCTCAATTTGCACCGACCTTATGCGAGTGCTACAGGTAGAGGGAGAAAATAATATTTTTCCCTCAGTCCTAATCGAAGAAGTTCGACAGCTTGCTCAGAGAGTTCAATCCCAGAAGTTTCGACTGGCGGTTGTCGGAGAATTTAGCCAGGGCAAATCGACATTTTTGAACGCGCTATTAGGCGAGGAGTTGCAGCCAGTACGGGCAATTCCCTGTAGCGGAACACTGACAGTGCTCAAGTACGGTGCTGAAAAGCGAGTGATTTGTCATTACAAAGACGGAACGCAGTCTGTAATTCCGTTTGATCAATAGACCTCTTGCAGAAATGATTATGTGATAAGCTAACGCGCCTTGCCGAGACTACCAAGCGGCGATGGCGCGTTCATGATTGTAGAGGGCCGCAATCAGGTTGAACCTTAGTCCATAGCGTTTGCGCCGATT
>QBMP01000211.1:6565-7939 GCA_003242115.1 Phormidesmis priestleyi | reverse complement strand
GCTTTGGCCCATTTTAAATAGTCTTCAGGGCTGGCTGGGGCCGCTTCAGCGGGTTCGGCTTCAGCGACTTTTTCTTCCTCGGCGGGCTTTTCCGGCTCCTCGTAGCTGCGCTTAAACCAGTTAAAACCTGCCATTACCCCAACCCTACTTGCTGAAAATTCACTTAAATATCTAAACGCTATCTAAAAATGAGTGCGCTGCGCTAAACTGCGCTCTAGGCCGCACTCCAAATGACCTGACGAAACTCTGCTCATCTAGTCTGCGCCGTTTGCTTTTAGCTTATCAGTCGCACGCCGTAGCACTCCATTGATAAAGCGATAGCTGTCTTCATCGCTGTAGCGCTTGGCCATTTCAATAGCTTCATCAATGGCGACTTTAGTTGGTACGTCCATGTAGACAATTTCGATCATGGCCAGTCGTAGAATATCGCGATCTACCCTGGCCAGACGGCGCATGTTCCATTTTTCCATCGCTTCATTGAGCTGAGCATCGATTGCTTGCCAGTGGCTAATCCAGTTGAACAAGAGGTCGCAGGCATAGCTGCGAACGTCTGTATGGTCGATAAGGGTTTTGAATTGGGTGGGATCTAATGACTGTTTGAGATCGGCGATCGCACCTTGAGCCACCTTAATCGCCTGCTGAATTTCCGCCCCAGCATCTTTGACATCAGCCGCCCGCTGTTCACTCGCAGCCAGCAGATCAAAGCCCGATTCGACATGCTGCGCCCCAGCTTCGAGGCTCTTACGAACGGCAATGATTTCTTTTTTATCGCCCTGCTGAGCAAAGAGCAATAGCTCTAACGTGCTGCCAATGCGGTTAATCGCCGACTGAATCAGCGGCAAAGCGGGTTGAATGCGCGATCGCACCTCATCATCATCAGTGGTGCGCGTTTCACTTTCTAACATCAGCCGTTCACTGCGCTGAAGCTCACCGCTCGCCGTCTCTAACGTCTCTTGCACGTCCGCATTGAGAATCTTCAAGGCTTTCATGAGCAAAGCATTGAGCGTTTTATTTGTCACTGGCTCGGCAGGCTTACTCTCTGAACGCCTAGCTTTATCGGTATTGTCGGGGAGTTGGCTACTGCCCAAGAGAGCGAGTTCACGGGCAATAGAGCGCGCCTTCATGGAGTACCAAAGAAATTGAGTGCGAAATTGAGTTTAATTATTTTATCAGCCTTCTTGAAGCAGGAGAGGGCTGGGAATCCGTACCGGAAAAGGCAGCAGCAGAAAAAGGAAAAGGGTTCAGGCGTTTTCTTCGGTAGGGGCTGTAGAAGTCGCGATCGCCTCGGCAGCAGGCGCAAGCGGTTCTGGGCGCGTCGCATGAGCGCTGCTGTAGCCCTCAGGAATTTCGGTCGCGAGGTTGGGGCCAACGATA
>QBMP01000211.1:3085-6535 GCA_003242115.1 Phormidesmis priestleyi | reverse complement strand
CCAACGATACCGCCCGAAAGCAGCACTTTAAAGGCGTCTTCAATAGAAATCGAGAGATTGAGGATCTCGTTTTCTGAAACGATGGAATACCAGCCGCTGGTAGGGTTTGGCGTAGTCGGAATAAAAATGCTGAGCATCTTATTACTAGAGTCGCCGACGGCAGCGCTTGTGACAAAAGCTATAGCCCATAGCCCCCGCCGAGGATATTCAATCAGCACCACGCGCCGAAAGCGGGTTTTAGAATCTTGAAAAACGCTCTGCAAAAGCTGCTGAATGGTTTTGTAAACCGAACCAGCTAACGGAATCGACTGGACAATGCGTTCGCCAAAATCTAGCAGCCAGCGTCCGGCAAAGTTCCGAGCCATCAAGCCAATCAGCAAAATTGCCAGCAGCGGCACCGCAAAGCCAATGCCCAGGTTAATCAGCGCTACCAAAAAAGGATTCATCCCCGTGAAGGGATTGAGCTGCTTAGGAAAGCGCGTCAGGAAGCGAATCACCCAGCTAGCCACGTTTAGCGTCAGCCAAATCGTGGTGGCCAGCGGAATAATCACCACTAACCCGGCAATGAGATCATTCTTTAAATTTTGCTTGAATTTTTGCAGCACAGATCACCCATTTACCAGCTTGTACACTTTCACAATTTCCCTGGCGTCCAGCTTTATTCTAGTTTTGATTTTGAGGATTATATCAATTTTTCCTAACCGATTAGCCCCTTACGCGGAACCCTGGCGGAACTTTAATAGGCTAAAGCGCTTAGAGCCCCAATACTCGTCTCGCCAGATTGAGATAGATTAATACCCCCAAGACATCCACAATCGTGGTGATAAAAGGAGCCGACATCAGCGCCGGATCGAGACCAAAAGACTGGAATAAAAAGGGCAGTCCGGCCCCGGCACTAGAGGCCAAAATAGAGATGCAGACCAGCGAAACGCCGACCGTAATCGCCACCGGTAGAGCTGTCAGCGTAGCGCCTTGTAGAAAATAGGCCCACAGCGTCACCACAATGCCCAGCATCAGGCCCAAAAATGCGCCCGCGATCGCCTCTCGGCGAATTACTTTAAAGGCGTCTTTGCTCGTCAGCTCATCGGTATTCAAGCCGCGAATCACTACGGTAGAGGACTGCGCGCCAACGTTGCCGCCCGTGCCAATCAGCAGCGGAATAAAGGCCGCCAACACCACGACCGTTTGCAAAATATCTTGCTGTGAGCGAATCACCGCTGCTGTTACCGTATTTGTCACCAGCAAAACCGAGAGCCAAACGACCCGTTTTCGGGCCACATCTAGCAAATTGCTTTGAAAATAGTTATCGCCGCCTGACTGCACACCGCCAAGCGTGTAGATGTCTTCGGTGGCTTCTTCTTCTAAAATATCGATGACATCATCGACGGTGATAATGCCGACTAGGCGATCTTCCGTATCGACTACGGGCACGGCCAAAAAGTCATAGCGCTGAATCATCCGCGCGACATCTTCTTGATCGTCGCTGGTATGGGCTGACACCACTTCTCGGGTCATAATTTCGCCAATGGACTGCTCTACTTGGCCAATCACAAGCTGCCGCAGCGACAAAATGCCGGTGAGCTGACGGGCGGCATTGGTGACAAAGAGGTAGTAGACCGTTTCACTTAAGTCGGCTTGGGCGCGGATGTGATCGAGCGCTTGGGCGACTGTCCAGTTTTCTTTGAGCGCCACGTATTCGGGCGTCATGATTCGGCCTGCGGTCTGGGCTTCGTACCCTAGCAGCAAAGCGGTCGATTGGCGCTCTTGAGGGCTGAGCTGCTCTAGCAGACGGCGGACAATTTTGGCGGGCAGTTCATCAAAAAGGCGCACCCGGTCATCGGGCGACATTTTATCGACAATATCAATGAGATCTTGGCGTTTGAATTCTTCAATCAGAGCCTGCTGTACGCTGGAGTCGAGGTTTTCGTAGACCTCAATGGCTTCGTTTTTGGCAATTAGCCGAAAGGCGATCGCCTGCATCGTTTTGGGTAAGCCTTCGATGGCATCGGCGATGTCGGCAGGCTGAACGGGGCCGAGCAGGGCTTTTGCGCCGCTGAGGTTTTCTTGTTCTAGCAAGGCTTGAAGCTGCGATCGCACCAATTCTCGCAGCTCTTGACGAGAAATGACCTGTGATTTAGCTACTGGTTCGCTATTGGGCAAAGTCAAATCCTCCGAGCGACGCCTGGATAGCTGAGCGCATGGATACGCTGGCTATAGTCTACTGGGACAATGCACCAATTAACTGGCCCAGTTAAGCTGAAGTCAGCTACGCTGCGATCAGTCCTCGGTGGCGTAGCAGCGCTTCGGTACTCGGCTCGCGGCCTCTAAACGCTTTAAACACGTCCATCGGATGACGACTGCCGCCCAAGGCTAAGACCGTTTCGCGAAAGCGATGACCAGTAGCGCTGATCTGTTCTGATTGGTCTAAGCCGACCGCTTCAAACGCAGCAAAGGCGTCGGCGCTCAGCACCTCAGCCCAAAAATAGCTGTAGTAGCCAGCGGCGTAACCGCCTGCAAAAATATGGCCAAAGCTACAGAGAGAGGCGTCTTCGGGTAGGGGCTTGAGAATTGTGGTAGTGGCGGCAAGGCGATCGCGCACCTGCCAAACCGTCTCCTCGCCGCCGGGCTGATACTGCGAATGCAGCACCATATCGAGCCAGCCAAAGTTCACCTGCCGCAAAATCGCACTGCCGGTCATAAAGTGCCGCGCCGCCAGCAGCTTTTGATATTCGGCTTCGGGTAAGGGTTCACCCGTTTGGTAGTGCTTGGCCATGCCAAACAGCGTATCGCGCTCGTAGCACCAGTTCTCCATAAACTGACTGGGCAGCTCTACGGCGTCCCATTCCACGTTGTTAATCCCGGCTGCGCCCGCATAGTTCACTTGGGTGAGCATATGCTGCAAGCCGTGACCAAACTCATGAAACAGCGTTTCGACTTCTAAAAAGGTCATCAGGCTGGGCTTATTGTCTTGATTGTCTGGATTGGCTATGGGTGGTGACTGATTGCACACCAAATAAGCGACTGGCAACCGCACCGTATCGCCTTGCTTGGCGCGCACAATGCACTCATCCATCCAAGCACCGCCCCGCTTTTCGGCAGGGCGACTGTACGGATCGAGGTAGAAGTAAGCGATCGCCGCTTTCGTCACCGCATCACTCACCGCAAAATAGCGCACATCTTTGTGCCAAACCGGCGCTTGCCCATCGGCAGCCGCAATCGTAATCCCAAACAGCCGCTCTGCTAAGCCAAACAGCCCCTCCAACACTCTCGGCAAAGGAAAATAAGGCCGCAGCGCCTCATCGTTAAGATCAAACTGCGACTCCCGCATCCGCTCCGACCAATAAGACACATCCCACGGCTGAATGTCGTCCGTTTTGGCAAACGCTTTGATATCGGCTAATTCTTGCAGCGCCGCCTCGTAACTAGCGCTGCGCAACTCCTCCATCAGCG
>QBMP01000211.1:1849-3075 GCA_003242115.1 Phormidesmis priestleyi | reverse complement strand
AGCGCCTCTACCGCCGCCACCGAAGGAGCCATTTTCCGCGCCAAGCTCAGCTCAGCGTAGTTCTCAAACCCTAGCAGCGCCGACTGTCTCTGGCGCAGCGCCAAAGTTTTCTCAATCAGCGGCCCATTGTCGAGGTCGCCTGATGAGGCCCGTGTGACGAATGCCCGGTAAAGCTGCTCTCTGAGATCGCGGCGCTGAGCGTGACGCAAAAATGGCACATAGCTCGGCATATCCAGCGTAATTCGCCAAGGGCCAGCGTCAGCGGTTGCCGCCTTTTCCGCATTGCTGGTACCCGATTCTTTGGCAGATTCTTTGGCCGCTTCTCTGGCAGCTTGAGCGCTCAAACTCAATAAGCTCAGCGGCAGACCCGCGACGTCATCTAGTGATCGTAACGTGAGGCTAAAGGCTTTCGTCGCATCCAAAACGTGATTAGAAAACTGGGTCGCTAGCTCGGCCAGCGATTGCTGAATGTCGTTAAACTCCGCTTTCGCCTCGCCCGAAAGCCCCACCCCCGAAAGCTCTGCATCTCGTAGTGAAGCTTCCACAATTCGCTGCTGAGCAGACGCTAGCTGATCCCATTCGGGGCTGTGACGCAAGCGCTTGAGCGACTCATAAATGACTGGGCTCTGGCTCAGCTGGTTTGCAAACTGGACTAAATCAGGCTGCACGCTTTCATAGGCGACGCGCAGCTCTGAGCTATTTTTTACGCCCATCAGATGACCGATAATGCCCCAGCTCCAGCCTAACCGCTCGTTCAAGGCCGTCAGCGGCTCCATTAGCTCGGCCCAGGTAGCCACAGCCTGTGGCGAAGTCGCTAGTTTGGCACCCAGCTTTTCTTCAATGGCGCTCAAGGCTTGGCCCAGCTCCTTCAAGAGCTGCTCAATTCCAGGCACCACCTGGTTAGGCTCAATGTCAGCAAAAGGCGGCAGGCCGCTGCCAATCAATAAAGGATTTTGAAAAGTTTGCGGGGCGGTAGTGAGGGCAGATGGCACGTTCATAAAAGGTCGTGAAGGTAGATATGGGAAATAGATCGAGCAGATGTCCTAGGCAGATGGATCGCTGTAGCCTTGGATATTTTCGGGGCGGAAGGGGCGAATGATGCGGCTAGATTCAGAAATTAAGGCATCTGAGCCTTTGACGACGACCAAATATTTGCCGTCATTGAGGCGGTTGCGGGAAGAGAGCGCCTCACCACTGCCAAAGCCAAAGCCCACCCCGCCCCCGAT
>QBMP01000211.1:0-1822 GCA_003242115.1 Phormidesmis priestleyi | reverse complement strand
CCCCTGCGCCTGCGCCCAACAGCCCGCCGATGATGTGGTTGCCGATCACACCAGCCCAGGGAAAGGTATCTAGCCCGGTGATTACATTGAAGGCAAAGCCACCGACAAAGCCAAACGGGATGGTCCAAAAAGCGAGACGTTTGATCTGCTTCAAGGCTTCGTCGTTCGGATCGATCAGGCCATATTCATCGGCAGATTTGAAGCCTTTGCCGAGGATGGAGACGTTTGACATGGTGATTTTGGCCGATTCTAAGGCGGTGTAGACTTCTTCGGCTTCAATGCGATCGCTCAAAACAGCTACTAAATAACTCATTTCTT
This sequence comes from Phormidesmis priestleyi, assembly GCA_003242115.1. Classification (GTDB taxonomy): domain Bacteria; phylum Cyanobacteriota; class Cyanobacteriia; order Phormidesmidales; family Phormidesmidaceae; genus Phormidesmis; species Phormidesmis priestleyi_A. The sequence goes on along the minus strand of QBMP01000211.1, from coordinate 1,504 downwards.
TGCCTCTTCCTGCTCTTTTTGTAGGGTTTGAAGTGCCTGCGTTTTGGCGGCAGCGGGCTTGGGCCGAAACAGATGATCGTGAGTGGGGTTGTAGAGACGCGATCGCACCGGATCCGCTTCATACCGGGCCGGATTTTTGGGCGAATAGTTTAGCGCCGGAGAAATAATGTACATCGTTGTTCTCACCAAATTGTCTGCCACCGTCACCTCGGCCATTTTCTCCAAAGGCACCACCGTAATTTGCTCATCCGGCCAGCCAACTCGAAAGCAGATTGCTACCGGCGTCTGCGGCGGATAGTGCTGCATAAGCTGCGCTTGAGAAGCTTCCACATGGCGCGCACTTAAATACAGACACAAGCTCGCCTGATGCGCCGCCAAAGAAGATAGCTCCTCCGCTGCCGGGACCTGCGTGCGCCCACTAATGCGGGTCAAAATAATGCTCTGCACCTGCGCCGGAATCGTCAGCTCCACCTGCAAAGCCGCCGCGGCTGCCTGAAACGCGCTGATCCCCGGAATCACCTCAAAAGCAACCTGCGCTTCAGCCAAGCGCTGAATTTGCTCATGAATAGCGCTATACAAGCTTGGATCACCCGACTGTAAGCGTGCCACCGATTTTCCAGCCCTGACCCGCTCAATCATCAGCGGCACAATCGCTTCTAACGTCATGTTGGCCGTGGCAATTTTTTCGGCATCCGGCCGCATCGCCGACAGTATCTGCGGCGGCACCAGTGAATTTGCGTAGACCAAAACGTCAGCTTGCTGAATGATATTCAGCGCTTTTACTGTCAGTAAGTCAGGATCACCAGGGCCAGCACCCACCAGGTAAACTGCTGGCAAAAGCGCTGATGAAAGCCGGTTAGAATTCATGAAAACCTTTATAGATTTGGGCTTAAAAGATACAAATAGATAATCTGAAGCAATTTGAGACATTCTGAGACATCAGGGGAAGCGGTTCATAGCAGCTTAAATTGATTGCAAGTTTTCCAAATTCAAGGCCGTGTTTACACATTCCCTAACATCTTGGCGGTTTTATTGAAGAGTGAATAAAGCCATCCGTAAAATTTAGTAACCCTGTCCTCCTATCCGGCATCTTTATAAATAGATGCACCCTGATTCAAGCCCCAACAGTCGTTAGACTTAGGGGCTTTTTCCTTAGCTCTGTTTCGACGCTTTTTCGGGTGAGACGGTGTCCGGTAGCCGTTTGCCCAAGCCATAGGTCCATATCAGCCCGATCCAACCAATCGCAATGCCGACTAAGCTCACGACTTGAGCCATTCGCAGCGGGCCAAACATCAAGCTGTCAGTGCGCAATCCTTCAATCCACAGCCTGCCAGAGCTATAGGCAATCATATACACCAAAAACAAGGTCCCGGCCCTGAGCCGATGAGGCCGCTGTAATCCCCAGAAAAACAGCCCTAGCAGCAGCCCAAACACGCCCAGATTCCACAGTGACTCGTACAAAAAAGTGGGATGAAAATACTCAAATTCACGGTAGTTTGCCGGT
>QBMP01000210.1 GCA_003242115.1 Phormidesmis priestleyi | reverse complement strand
GGCTCTGACGCTGGGATTTCTGCCGCATCTGTAGGAATATCGACAGAAAGCGCAGGCAGTAGACCCAACTCGTCAAACTGAGTTGGCAAAACGACGGTTCTAGGTAACCAAGTTTTGGCAGATGGCTGAGAGTCTGGGCTTTTCCCACCAGATTTTGGTGATTTTGATGACTTCTTTTCAGTCACCGCTGAGCCGATATGGGCCTGCATCCATGACAGATCAAACTCTTCGTTCTGCTGAAAACAAGCCGCGATCGCCTCTGCATCCATCTGATAAGGCTGTTTCACAGGCTTCGGCATCGCTTCCGTGCTCAGCAAATCTGCTGGGGCGATCGCCTTTGCTTTTCGCCAAGTTTCACCCCATGTAAAGTCGCCATTAGGCAAAAACGCTCGTACGAACGGCTAAATCTTAGAACAATTTCAGGGCGCAGCGGCAGATCCTACGGATCTAACCTTAGGATTCAATCTCAGGATTCAAACTTAAGATTCAACCTCAGGATTCAAACTGCTCATAGGCCGCCACAATCCGCTGCACGAGCGGGTGGCGCACCACATCGGCTTTGGTTAGCTCACAAAAAGCAATGCCGTCTACGTTGGCCAAAATTTTGTTCGCAACTGCCAGACCGGATGACTGATACTGAGGTAGGTCAGATTGAGTCACATCGCCAGTGACCACCATGCGTGAGTTGAATCCCAGTCGGGTAAGCACCATTTTCATTTGGGCGGGGGTGGTGTTTTGGGCTTCATCCAAAATGACAAAGGCGTTGCTCAAGGTGCGGCCTCGCATGTAGGCCAGGGGCGCAACTTCAATCACCCCGCGCTCCATCATCTGCGGAATCCGCTCCGGATCGATCAGCTCATGCAGCGCATCGAACAGCGGCCTGAGGTAAGGATTGACCTTTTCCTGTAAGTCTCCAGGCAAAAAGCCGAGACGCTCACCGGCTTCGACCGCTGGCCGAGTCAGGATCAAACGCTCGTACTCCTCATTCATCAGCGCTTTGACGGCGACCATCGCGGCGAGAAAGGTTTTGCCAGTACCGGCTGGCCCGGTGCAAAAGGTCAGATCGCGCTTGCGCAAAGCTTGGATGTATTGCTGCTGGCGAAAGGTTTTGGCGCGAATGATCTGGCCCCGGCGGGTGCGGGCAATGACATCGCTCTGAATGGCTTTTAGCTCGTCTTCGCGGTGGGTGTCGAGGGCGTGAATGGCGGTCATCACATCGGTAATCGCGATCGCCTGACCCTGGCTCCAAGTTGGCGCAAGCGTTTGGACGATGCGACGGGTGCGCTCGACTTGGCTTTCGGTACCTGCAATACTCAGCTCACTGCCTCTGACGGCAATAATTGCCCCAGTTTGCTGAGCAATTCGCTTGATATTTTCTTCGTGAGGGCCGACGAGGGCGATCGCATTTTCGGCGCTCATCAGGCTGAGGGTATGGTGGTTGCCCATGCAGATCTATGCGGATGTTTTTAGCAGGTGAGTTAAGAGACGTTATTGAGGTTTCTTTTTAGGGGGAGCCGGATTGGTGCTGGGGCGTTCGGGCGGTGGCGTATGATCGCCGCTGCGACCTCTCCCGCCTGAATCGCTTCTCTCGCCACGACCGCCACGACCGGCGTAACTGCCGCGATCACCGCGATCGCCCCGGTCAGATCGGTCGCTGCGTTCTGGTTCTGGCTCACCAAAGACGCTGAGATTGACCGTCATTTCAGAAAGCTTAGCCGCAGCCGCCACCACTGTCCGAATGGCGTTGATGTTGCGCCCGCCTCGGCCAAAAATCCGACCCTTATCTTCGGTCTCATCGAAAGCGGCCCGCAGCCACAGCTTTTTGCCGCCTGCTAGGGTTTCAACATGGAACTTTAGGGCCGCTGGATTATCTAAAAAAGGAGCCATCAAGAAATGGGCGATCGCTTCATAATCAACGCCACTCGATTGCTCAGTTTTTTCGATATTGTCCATCTGATCAGAAGAAGCGGTCACACTAGCTACCTAACTGTTCGTACACATTTGCTTTTTTGAGCAGGTTCTCAACGGTTTTTGTAGGCTGAGCCCCTTCTTTGAGCCATTTTACAATAGCGGGAATATCCAAACGGGTTTCATCCGTTCTGGGGTTATAAAAGCCGACCTCTTCAAGAGGGCGACCATCGCGGCGGGCCTGGGCGGGCATCGCCACAATACGGTAGCTGGCTTCGCGCTTTTTACCAAAGCGCTTGAGTCGAATTTTAATCATTTGTAAAGCTTCAATGACGGCTGAGCCGAAATAACATTAGGTTTGCAGTTCAAGCACTAAATTCTATCACTCACCGCGAAACTCCGGCAAAGCATCTGCTGTTTTTGCGGGTTAGCTACTGCCCATCCACTGTTAAACAACCGCTAACCTCGGAGTGCCAACGGTAAAGGCATGAGCCAAACAGGATAGAAAATGAGCGGCAATGCGCAAATTTATCCGAATTATGAGAAACGATCGCCCAAAAATCTTAAATAAATCCTAAGATAGTAGCGGTCTAATCTTCGTGATCTTCAAATGGGTCGCCGAGTTCTTTGGCCGGTGGGCCAAAGGCTGTATAGACCGCATACAGCGTAAAAGCAGCGACGATGGTAGCCACAGAAACAATAAGAACTGTTGCAGAATCGAGATTTTCCATAGAGTTTTTCCGGGGATTTCCTCTATGATATTACAGAATATAAACTAAACTTAGTCCCCTAATTACTCCAATGGCACAGCGCACGAAACTGGGTAATATCCTGCGGCCCTTAAACTCTGAGTACGGAAAGGTCACTCCTGGCTGGGGTACAACCCCGGTGATGGGCGTATTTATGGTACTTTTCCTGGTGTTTTTGCTGATTATTCTTCAGCTCTATAATTCTTCTTTAATTCTCGATAATGTAGATGTCGATTGGCGCAGCCTTGGCAGTTAGTGCCCCAGCAATGTTTAGTGATGTCGGTGATGTGGCAGATTGCTTCAGCAATATCGACCAGCAAATCGACTCAGAATATTGGCTCAAGATTAAAGTAAGGGGTAGGTGTGTTTGCGCCTGCCCCTTATACTTTTTAAATAGTACTTTAGGCAGCATTGCCCTACTGATCCATGAACGTCTTTGGAATTGGCCTGCCCGAGATGGGCTTGATTATGATTGTGGCTTTGCTGGTGTTTGGCCCCAAAAAGCTGCCTGAGGTTGGCCGGGGGATTGCTAAAACCCTGAATGAGCTGAAAAAAGCCTCTAAAGATTTTGAGAATGAGATCAAGAAGGGGACAGAGAGCTTGGAGCAGTCAGTCGTTGCGCCGATGAAGGCGACTTTGGAAGAGCCTAAGGTTTTGGCTGCGAATACGGCTAAGGCAGCGACTGAGCCGACTGAGGTTAAGCCAAGCGAGGTTGAACTGACGGAATCTGAGCCCAGTGAAGTTGAGCCCAGTGAAGTTGAGCTGACCGAGGCTGAACGGGTAGAAGTCGCTGAGGCTGAAATGCCTGCTGAAGCTGAACCTGAAGCCCAGTCGGAAGCCGAACCTGAAATAGTCGCTGAGGCCGTTGCCGAGCCAAGTTCTGGTGAGCAATCTTAGACGGCAATGGTAGGGACATCATCAGTTGGAAATAGTGCCGAAAAGAACGCCAAGGAAATCGCCCTCCTATTGCCGCGTCTGATTGTCGGCTTGGGCAATCCGGGCACCAAATACGACCGCACTCGCCATAATATTGGCTTTGAGGTGATTGAGGCATTAGCGAAGAGCTACCCTGGGCTTTCGCTGGTGGAAAATAAGCGCTTTCAGGGTAAAACTGGAGAATTTCGCAGTGGCAGCGATTCCCTTGGAAGGCTTCGCCATCGCGTCGTACTCCTCCAACCCACCACCTACATGAACCTTTCCGGGCAAGCCGTCAGAGCCGTCTTAGACTGGTACAAGCTAGATCCGACGTCAGTGCTGGTGGTTTATGACGATATGGATTTGCCCACGGGTAAACTGCGGTTGCGCCTATCGGGCGGAGCGGGCGGGCACAACGGCATGAAGTCGATTATTTCGCACTTGGGCACTAAAGAATTTCCGCGTTTGCGAGTGGGCATTGGGGCCACTGAGAAAGGGACTGGTCGCGATGATGCCGTTGTTTCTCACGTATTGGGCCGCTTTGCACCCGATCAGCGCAAAATTGTCGATGCCGTCATTCCGATGGCCGTCGATGCGATTGACTTTAGCTTACGTAAAGGCTTCGAGCGGGCGATGAACCTTTATAACGGCAGGGAAGTCGAGCTTTAAGTTAAGTTTTAAGTCGAGACTTTATCAGTAAGCAAAGTCTGGGCTGGATTCCCGGACTGCCCTTTTTTAGACTGCTCTTCATACAGCGCTTTTTCGTACAGCGGAATGCCAATCCGACGGATGTGATCGACGACATCGGGGTTGCTAATCTGGCGAAGCAGAGAAATGTCAAAAAGATAGGGCAGCAGTAAATCGTCGATTTTTGTGTCGATTCGCAGCAGTGTATTGTAGGCTAACTCGGAGCCTGTGAGCGTTAGATCAATATCTGATCCAGGACGATAGTTTCCCTTAGCTCTAGATCCGTACACGATCGCCGATTCGACTTCGGGATACTGCACCAGTACGCTGATAATTTTGTCGATGGTCGTTGCTTTGAGCCCAAACTTTAACGTTGCTGAAGGTTCTTTATTCGGCATCATGAATCTCCTGCATTTTAGTTTTCAAGGCTACAAACAGACTAAAGAAACGCTGCGTGATGTTGGCCACAATTTCTTCAGCGACTGCTTGATTGTAGGTATGACTGGTGCGGTTGCGGTCTTTGATCATGTCCATCCAGCTTTCACCATCTTCTATCAACGCTAGGTTAAAAGCGCTGCGGGTGGCATCTTTAGAACCGTAGATATCTTGAACTCCACGAGAATCTAGAAAGCTCTTTAGCAGCTTCCAAGCTAACTCATGCGTGTACTCAAACGCTTGGATAAGCCCCTGCTGCTCTAATTCATTGAGTTCTCCTTTATGGATGAATTTGGTGAGCTGTGCCAATGCTCTTTTATAGCTGGAAAATCTTTGTTTCCAGCGAATATCTAAGTCGCTCATGGACATTATTAGCTGCTCAAAGTTGCGTTAGCGATTCAGCTTAAATTATCTCAAACGGTTTGATAGTTTTTTGTTAAGTGAAGAAATTGAGAAGCGATCGCACGGTTTCAGTCGGCGCTTCTTCGGGCACAAAATGCCCACAGGGTAAGGCTTGTCCCTGTACTTGCTGAGCAAGCCCTTGCCAAATTTGCAGCACGTCATAGTGTTTTTCCATTGCGCCTTGAGCGCCCCACAGCACTAGCAAAGGGCATTCAATTTTGGCGGTCAAATCAGCCTCATCGTGGGCTAGATCGATGGTGGCGGCGGCGCGATAGTCTTCGCAGGTAGCGTGAATGACTTCGGGGCGGCGAAAGCAGCGGCAGTAAGCAGCGATCGCTTCGTCGGTAAAAGCATCAGCAGAAGCACTCCAGCGCTTGAGCTTGGTGGTGAGGTAATAGTCAGGATCATGACCAATTAAACGCTCAGGAAAACCGTCGGGCTGAATCAGAAAAAACCAGTGCTCATAGATCGTGGCCATTTGCTGATCGATGGTTTTGAAAATATGGCGAGTCGGGACAATATCCAGCACCGCCGCGCGGCTAACTCGCTGCGGATGATCGAGCAAAAGGCGATGCAGCACCCGGCCCCCGCGATCATGGCCAGCCGCCCTAAAAGTATCGAAGCCTAGCTGAGTCATGAGCATTACCAAATCGTTTGCGACCGTGCGTTTGGCATAGGTGAGATGCAGCGCATCGGTAGGCGGCGCGCTGCTGTCGCCGTAGCCGCGCAGATCGGGGCAGATAACGGTGAAATGCTGAGCTAACGCTGGCGCGACTTTGTGCCACATCACATGGGTTTGCGGGTAGCCGTGCAAAAGTAGCAGCGGTGGGCCACTGCCACCGATCCGAACATGGAGATGGATGCTGCCTGAGGTGCTATCGGCGATCGCGTAAGTTTGCGTCGTGAAATTTGGAAACATAATTTGTTCGCTGCCCACCAAATTGAGTAAAACTAAATTGAGTAAAACAAAGATATTGACATCAGCTCGTGACGTTTTAAGAGGTGACTGAGTGGACGCAGCAATTATTCGCCAGGGTGAGCTAGTGGGCCGAGGCATTATGGCCTATGAAACCACTGAAGAAGTCGGCGCGGTGGAGCATTTGCTGGTGGATGTGAAGCAGGCTAAGGTGATTGGCTTGCTGTGTAAAACAGCAGGGTTAATTGGCCGCAAGCAGTCGCTGAGCTGGTCGCAGGTGATGAAAATTGGTAAAGACCGGCTCGTGGTGCAGATGGAGTCAGCCCCAAGTTTGGTGGCGGCCAGTGAAGCTCAGCTAGCGGCTGCGCAGAATATGACCGGGCTAGAAGTTTGGACAGATGGCGGTGACCATGTTGGGCAAGTCGTTGATCTGTGTATGGAGCAATCGACGGGTGAGGTGCAGCAGTATTTATTTATTCTCAATTACCCGCCCTTAGCTGAAGCGGATGGCGATGCACCGCTGATTGAAACGCCGCCGGTCTATACCATTGAGCCGCAGATGATCATCAGTGCGGGGCGTAAGCGAATGATGATTGCAGAAGAAGATGCGCAGCGATCGCGCCTCTACGGCCAACCCATCACCATCATCAGCACACCTGCCGCTACCTCCCGTCAGCGCCCCGAAATTCCGACAGAATTGGGCGAATTCGTGCAAGGCGCTCAGTCGCTAGCCGGTAACGTCACCAAACGGGTAAAGCAATTTACCAACGAGCAGCTCGCCCATCAAGATTTTGTCGAGGCTGATTCGCTGCCCGATATTACCGAGCAGCTAAAGGCCAAAACCGAGCAGGTGAAGCAGCAGTTTGGCAAAACGTCTTTTGGACGCTCCATCGGTCAATCTTTGGGTCATACGCTGGATCGCTTTAAGCGGCCTCAGGTTACTGAAGACTCGATTGATGTGGAGGCGTTTGAGGTGTGGGAAGAAGATGAGTGAGCCATCAGCTGCTCAAAATCGGCGATATTTTTAGTAGCGGCAAGCGATCGCCGTCATCAGGTGCGATTTAAAAGAACAGATTGCATTGAAAATACGCTTAAAAGCTTCTGTACACTGAAACAGCCTTTGATCAAACCGTAAAAATAAAGAAACGCCCAGGTTCCTGCCAATTAGGTGCCCTTTTCCAAAGAATTGTACAAAAATGACTCTCAGCAGTTCGTTCAGCGAGATTATCTATCAAACTCATTAGATTAAATAGATTAATTTAGAGAGATCAAAAAATATAGATTCAGAACGACGGCATCAGAAAGCGCGTAACCTCTGATTTATCAGGTATCAGGTATCAGGTATCAGGTATCAGGTATCAGGTATCAGGTATCAGGTATCGCCTACCAAATCAAAAACCAAGCCTATTTAGCCGAGCTTAGCAAAGCGAACTGTTATGAATAAAGTTAGCCAGACCAACGGCATTTTTTCAGAAACTGCCTTTACCCGACCGAGCGACGGCAGTTTGCTGAGCGGTTCTATCTTAGTTGTCGGTGGCTCAACCGCAGCTTATTCAGCGACCCTCGCGGCGCTGAGCATGAATGTCGATGTCTGCTTGGTGCAGCCTTTAAAAATAGTCGGCGGACAATTTACCACGCAAGGACTGCCCGCCTCAGATGATGGCGACTTGCTGAATAAATCAGAAACGCTCAACAGTGTAGACGGAGAGCAGTTTGCCATTTCTAAAAGCCAGCGGTGGTTTCGCCAGCGGCAAAGGCAATTGCAGCCCGTGACCGGCAGAATTCAGCAAAATCCGGGCGGGGCTTGGGTCTGCCCCATCACCACGACGCCAGTGGTCGCGGCTACTGCTTTAAATGAGCGGCTTGTGCCTTATTTGGAATCTGGGAAACTGCGGCTGATTCCAGACAGTGAGCCGGTTGAGGTGATCCTGGCGGCTGATGGTG
>QBMP01000020.1:23100-26604 GCA_003242115.1 Phormidesmis priestleyi | reverse complement strand
GGTCAGTGGGGAGGATAGTGGAGGGGTCAGTGGGGAGGATAGCTGAGAAGCGATCGCTCGTCCTAGCAGATCCGGCTCTTCAACCGCTGCTTGAGAATTTTCAGTCTGTGAGCTTTTTTGAAAGCCGCTTTCGCTGGGCGAATCGTTTTGAGAACTGTTCTTTTGGGCAGCGGGTGAGAGGTGACCTTGAAAGCCGCCTTGAGCCTGAGCCGGAACCCATATCAGCAGCGTCCCCACCGTCGAGGCCATAAGGCTGAGACTAAAACCTTTGAATAGGCGCATGTTTAACCTTCTCCTTCACCAAATGCGGGGGTCACTGCAAAATTCATTCGGGCCAATCCACCGGGCATTAAGCCCACCAAGCGAGATTGGCTATTGGCCTCCACTCGGTAGAGGTTGGGCGCTAGCGTGTAGCCCGGCAGGCTTGAAATATCCAGGGTGCCAACCCGGTGACCAGAGACAGCATTGGCAACCGAGAAGAGGCCATCGGGGTCGGTGATAATCCGATTGCCGCTCTCCATATAGATCACGGCATTAGGCACACCAGGCTCTCCCGGCTGCTGCTCACCGTCAAAGTTTTTATCGACAAAGACGCGGCCAATAATGGTGCCACAGTCAGACAAAATGCCTTGCCGAATGGTTAGTCGAAACTCCGATTGCACACTTGGCAGCAAGTTAGCTGAGGCGACGGCCACGTTGCGACCCGTGCCGCGAATGGCATCAGGCGTGAGCACGGCGGCGTAAGTCACCGTTAGCGTGCCACCGGCTGGTAAAGACGGAAACTGAAGCGTGAGCGTTCGACCGCTTACAACTTCAGAAATCGGCGCATCCGGTACACCCGTCGCTGAATTTAAGACGTAGTTAACGCCTAGCGGCAAGGTGTCAACAATTTGAAGATTGTCGGCGGCAATGGCACTGCGGTTTTGCAAAAGCAGCCGGTAAACCACCACATCTCCAGGCTCAGCCGCTGACTTATCAGCCGATTTCACCAGGTTGAGTCCCAGCGTGTTCGTCCCTAATACTGCGCCGGTTGGGTACAGCACTGTGTTAGAAGGCAAGTCAGCTCGGGCCGGATTAACGCCCGGATTGCCCGCTGGATTGGTGACGCTGCCGGGCACGTCATACTGAATGGTCGCCCGGTTAGGAATAAGCTGCGCCTGAGCGCTTGAGGTCAGCGACAAAGCGCTAATGGCGACACTCAAAACTGCACCTAGCGCCATAAAGCGGCCAAATTTTAGCCATCTTTTAAGCTGCCTACCGATAGCTGTGTGCCCAGGCATTTTTTTCGCAAACATGTTTTAAGCCAATCGATTGAATGCAATTTAGTCAGCGTCAATGGAGTTCAACGGGCACCTTCTACGATTTCGTCAGAGAAATAGAGATCGATTGGTGGCGATCAGCGGGCGCTGGTGCTGTGAAGCTGCTTTTCTGGCGGCGTTTTCTGTAGCGTCTAGACGGGCTATTTTCCAAATCAGCCCGCCAGCATCAAAGCAGTAGAACCCCGCAAGGTTGTGACGAAATTTAATGAATAAATAAACATCAGGTTGCAACGAGGCGAAGATTCGCTGATGCGAACAGATAGGTCTAGTAGATATACTTACATACCTATTGAGAAAAGATTATTACATTACGGATAACGAAAAATCAATACTCACGCCAAGCATTGTCACGGTAATAACGGATACTGACAGCGATAGATTACGGAGGAAAAAACGCCCTATTTTCGCGTCAATTTTTGTTACTTTGTCAGCCAAATTAACGTATTAGCAGTCTGCCTAGTGGCCTCTATGAAAATTCTTTAAAGGCGTTTTGAGACGGTAAATAATGTCTTTAACCCTGAATCTTAAAACAATATTATTTGTCCAAAACAAAGGGCTTAGCGATCGCTCACTGCTTCAAAAGCTTGGCTTTCTGGGCCAAAATTGACTCAAAGCAGAGCTTAAAAGAACAATTAGCTTTTGTAGATACAAGCCAAGCAGAGCAGAATCAGGAAACCATCGACAGTTGTTTTGGCACTCACCTGTAGACTTCAAGAAATTTGTCAATGACTTAGCTCAACTATTGTTCAATCTTTTAAAGTTTGCTGCTATGTATTAAAGATTGGCTATTAAGAATTAGGGCCAATTCTTAATGTTTAAAGGCGGCTTTTTTGATTCGTTATCTACGTAAGGTATGGCTTAGATGAACAAAGTTACTGTTGAGTAATACTTAGATAAATTTCAGTGTTAGCCCGCCACTTCACGCCATGTGAGGGGTTATCCCCCTCATCAGTCTTTATACTGAAGGCTTATTAGGTATAAAAAGTACGTATGCAGGTCGATCAAAAAAGCTGCTTTCCCTATGATTAGATCATGCTTTGTCACGAGCAGTGGGTAGATCGTGCCAGCGGATATGCACATCCCGTTGAGGAAAAGGAATCTCGATGTTTTCTCGGTGCATGGCCTTGACCAATTTGAAGAGCAGTTCGCTTTGAATGAGGAACTGACGGCTGGGCTGAGAAATCCACACGAGCAGCTCGAACTGAAAAGCGCTGTCGCCCAATTTGCGGAATAGAACCTGAACCGGCGGCGCGGCTAAAACGTCGGGATGCTGATGGCCAACGGCAATGAGCAGCTCCCTGACTTGATCAGGATCTGAGCCGTAGGCGACGCTGACCGGAATGCGAATGCGGGAAATGGGATTGCGGTGGCTCCAGTTAATCACTTCGGTTTCGAGAAATTTGGAGTTGGGCACAATGACCGAAACCTGATCGACGGTGCGAAGTTCGGCGGAGCGGGCCCCGATGCGCTCAATAGTGCCGATGTGATCACCGATTTGGACAAATTCACCGACCTGAATGGGCCGCTCGAAGACTAAAATCAGGCCGCTGCCGATATCTTTGACGATGTTTTGTAAACCTAGGCCCGCCCCGACGCCGAGTGCACTTGCCAGCAGGGTAAGCGAGCTCAGGTTGATGCCAGAAGCTTGCAGGACAACGATGCAGCCGATAAAAATCAGGCTGTAGCGCAGCATCACGGCGATCGCTTCCTGTACCCCCCGGTTGATGCCAGTTTCTTGCAGAATGCGCTGCTTGAGTAGGTTAGAGACTACTCTGGCAACGACGGTGACAATCAGCACGAGCACCAGCACCCGAAAAATATCAAGCACAGAAACTGGGGCGCTTCCTAAGGTAATGGTTTTGGCTGTGAAAGACTCGGTGAGCTGAGCAATGATGCGCTGGCTGAACTGCCGCGAATCGGGGAATAGATCCGTCACATAGAGCAGAGCGCTAGTCCAAATGCCGATACGCAGCAGCAGCAGCGTGGCATTGAGAAAAAGATTGACGGTTGTAAACTTACTGCGATCGCCCTCTCCTTCCATCATCAATGAGCGCCAAAAGTGATACAGATACCCGCGCCAAAACTGCCCCGTCAGCCAGTGAATCAACGCGGCCATAATCGGTACGACCGGAATTTGCCACAAATGCCGCTGAATGTAGTCCTGTTGGCGCTCTGCCTGCGCTTC
>QBMP01000020.1:18826-23090 GCA_003242115.1 Phormidesmis priestleyi | reverse complement strand
TTGACGCAGGGCAATCGCCCAAATTTCGGCCTGCTCAGTCGGGATTAGCGCACCGCTAGTGTCGTCATTGGTAACGGTGAAGTTAGTCTTTACCTGCGGATCTGCCTGAGTCGGGTAGGCCAGCCACACTGTAGCTAAATTTCCGGCTTTGACCGTTTCGATATAAATTTCGGGCTGCTGCTGCGCGGAGACAAACCTCTGTAGGCTTTGGCTGATAATATCAGCCCGATTGCGCGCACTGGTCGTCGTCGCGGTATCAGCGACGCGAAAAATAGGGCGGCCATCGACAATTACCGGAGCGGATTGATCGGTCGCGACCATGCTGGCCGGAAAAATGATGCGCGGGGCGATAAAAGGAAGTGCAATAGCAACCGTAAAACTGATCACGGCCACTACTACCAGCCGCAAAATTCGCTCTGGATGATGGCTGCGATCAGGCGGCGTGGAGTTGGTTTTCATTCGGTGGGCTTTTGTTCGGCGGGGCTTTTGTTCGGCTAGGTTAGGAAGACCGATGACGCTGTGTGAGGAAGGGCAGGGCTGAAAGTAACATCAGCACGGTTAAACAGCATCCTAACGGTAGCAAACTGCCGCCACTGAGTGCATCGGCTCCACTGACGCCCAGCCAAGTGTAGGCCAAGGTGCCCGGTAGAATGCCGATAAATGTGCCAAATATATAGAGCCGCAGCGGCACCGGGGTTAGACCAAAAGCAAAATTCACCACGTTGAAGGGGGAAATAGGGGAGAACCGGACGATTAACACGCAGCCTAAACCGTTGTTTTGCAGAGTACGGTTGAGCTTTTTCATCAACGGGCGATGGTGAAAGCGGGCGGCAAACCAGTCGTGCAGAAAATAGCGAGCCATCCCAAAAGCGGCAACGGCCCCCATAGTTGCCCCTACCGCCGACCACAGCGCCCCCCACCACAGCCCATAGAGAGATCCGCCGACAATCACTAATAGCGTGCCGGGGATGCCGACTGCATTCGCAGCAACATGCGCCAATAAAAAAAAGCCCACACTGTCTTTGCCGGTTTGAGCAAAGCGCTGAATCAGGGCCTGGCGATTGAAAATGATTGCTAGCAGATTGCTATTGCTATTGGCCGTAAATATCGCTGCGCCTGTGGCTAAACAAAACGCAGCAAGCAAGAGTATCCAGAATTTGTAAGGCCGTTTCATTACTTATATTTGGTCAGACATCTGGTCAGAAGCGGTGGCTTCTGAGGCAGGTACAGCGGCATGGAGTGCCTTTTTCGCGATTTTGGCAATGTAGAGCGAAATCGCGACGATGGTGACAAGGATCAAGATTTTGATAATCCAGCTAATCACCGGATTAGAGGGAGTTTCGCCGGAGCCGAGCATAGCAATATCGCCGATCAAAGAACCCAAATACACGTACATAATGGTGCCGGGAATAATCCCGGTGGTACCGATGACGTAATCTTTAAGCGAAACTTTGGTGAGGCCGAGCGCGTAGTTAAGCAAGTTGAACGGAAAGGCCGGAGAGAGACGGATTAAAAAGATTAGCTTTAGTCCTTCTTCGGCGATCGCATTGTCCAAAGCGTTAAAAAACGAATTGCCCGACACTTTTTTGGCAATCCAATCGCGAGCGACAAAGCGCCCAATTAAAAAGGCTGCGGTCGCGCCTAGCATCGCGCCAATGAAGACCAAAATCGCGCCTTTGACGACCCCAAACACAAAACCCGCGCCGAGAGTGACCACCGAGGCCGGGAGAAAAGCGACGGTAATGGCGATGTAAACAAAGATGAAAACGACTGGCGCGATCGCCCCCAACCCGTTGATCCACTCCACCAAATTCACCAGCAGCAGCTGCAACTGAGCAAAAATTGCAAATGGGCCAGAAGCAGGGTCTGCCGCCGTTTGAGAAAAAGCAGGGTCTGCCGCCAGTAAAAGTGCACCCAGCAAAGAAAACAGCATGAGCTTCTCCAAACGGCGGAAAACTTTGGCGTAACGTAATGGAATAAAGCGACTAAGAAAAATCATAGCGTTGTTCCTAACGCGAAATTGAGACGCGAAATTGAGACGTAAAATTAAAGCTTCTACAGCAGCGAACCGCCACAGCTAGAGCCACTGCCCGCCGTGCAGCCGTAGCAGTAGGGGCGAGTCGCCACCTGCTCAATCGCATCAAGCGTACCTATCGCTAGCAGCTTTTCGACGGTGAGCGGGGTGCCATCGGGCTTTAGCGCTAGCACCCCCTCCATTTGGTTAAAGTCGCAGTCATACACCTGGCCCAAGTAATCAATCGAAAGCTGATTGCGGCACATCAGGCGATCTACCGTGGTGGGATTGTGATGCGCAGCCAAAAATGCTAAGTAAGGCTGCTCTAACTGATGCTGCTGCAAATGAAACTTAGTGCGCCCAATCGGCAAATTGGTAATCGTGAAAAGATTGTTGAACTTAATGTCAAAATGTTCGCCCAGATAAGCCTCATAATCTTTTTGTAACTGGGCCTGATCGGGCGTTAAAGAAAACGCTGCTGAGGTTGGTACTGGCGGGTTATACACCAGATCAAGCTGTAGATTAGGATCGCTGCCATAGCCAAACGCATTGAGAATTTGAATTGCCTGTACCGAATCGCTGTACACCCCCTGGCCGCGCATGGCATCGACATTGTTTTCTAAATAGCAAGGCAAAGAAGCCACTACATGAAGCTGATGCTGCGCAAAATACTCCGGCAAATCTTCATAGCCGGGCTCAAAAAATATGGTCAAATTAGAGCGCACAATCACCTCCTTGCCTTTGGCTCTCGCCGCCTCAACTAAGCGGCGAAAACCATAGTTCATCTCTGGCGCACCGCCCGTGAGATCTACGGTTTTGATTTGATCAAAGCGATCAATCACCGTCAGGAGTTGCTGACAAACTTCTGGCGAAAGCTCTTCGGTGCGCTGCGGACTCGCTTCGACATGGCAATGGCGACAGGCCAAATTGCAGCGCCGACCCAAATTGATTTGCAAAATGCTGACGGTCGCTTTGCGCAAAGCGCCGCCTAGGGCGGTGTGAAAAGGGACAACTTGAGATGGCGTAGATGACGGTGTAGGTGTCGATATAGATGCAGGCAGGGAAGGAGATGAAACCATAGAAAGTGAAGGCGCTGATATATTTTCACAAGCTTAGAGTTTTGTTGCCGATTGCTCGTGAGGCTTAACACTTTCTATTAATAGCTGTTAGCCAGCAAAAAGACTGAGTTTTTGATTAGAGTTATCAGAAATATGCTGGGTAAATGCCTCATCAAACCCTGATGGATTTATCAGCGTCCTCTAAGGGTGACCACTTATCTTGGAGATGTCTTGGCAGTATAGCTGGCTCACCAGTCGCTCCATTGGCAGCTCCAGACAGCTCCATTTTTTTAGCGTTTTACCGATTTATCTCTATCCACTGCCGATTCATTTCAAGGGCTTTTCATGAAACCTGTGGTCGATCCTCATTCCATTCAGTTCCGGATCACGATTGGCATGGTGCTGGCCTCCATTTTCGGCATCGGCAGCTTTACGGGATGGATTAACCTGCGGATGCGGCAGCTCTTGGTCGAAAGCCATAAGGCCAATGCGCTGTTGGTGGCTTCTCGACTTGGCGACGATGTGGATCTGTATGAAAAGACAATGGCTGTGCAAACGGCGATGGCGATGGCGATTGACTATCGTGAGCAGCCGGATGTGGCGATCTGGGTGAGCGCGCCTTCAGGTGAGC
The DNA here is from genome assembly GCA_003242115.1 of Phormidesmis priestleyi. Classification (GTDB taxonomy): domain Bacteria; phylum Cyanobacteriota; class Cyanobacteriia; order Phormidesmidales; family Phormidesmidaceae; genus Phormidesmis; species Phormidesmis priestleyi_A. The sequence continues at coordinate 19,387 of QBMP01000020.1, read as the reverse complement.
TGTTGGCGCAGTCAGATACGCTCTCGATGGGCTCGTGGCAGGTGAATAGTTTTGCCACCGAGCTGATGACGATCGCGCAGCGCAAAGGCCAGGGGCTAGAGGTGATGCGATTGCAGTCGCGCCAGCTGGTGGTGTGCTCTAGCCCTTTAGAAATTAACGGGCAACTGGTGGGCGAACTGTATGTGGTGGACGATATTACCGAAGATCAGCGCAGCCTTGCTCAAATTACGCGCACGCTGGCGCTCTCTAGCCTGCTAGCGATTGGAGTGGGCGCTATTGCCACCTCCTTTTACATCAGCCGCTCTCTGAGCCCCATTCGCAAAATGAACCGCCTTGCCGCCAATGTCTCGGCTGACAACCTCGCAGACACCCGCTTAGAGTTTGATCGCGCCCCAACCGAAGTTCAAGAGCTGGCGCAAGCCTGCAATATGATGATTTCTCGCCTGTCGGCGGCTTGGGATCAGCAGCGGCAGTTTGTCAGCGATGTCTCACATGAGCTGCGCACGCCGCTGACATTGGTGCATGGCTACTTACAGAGTACGCTCCGCCGCAGCCAAAACC
>QBMP01000020.1:12175-18816 GCA_003242115.1 Phormidesmis priestleyi | reverse complement strand
ACCTCAGCGATTCTCAGCGAGAGGGTTTAGAAATTGCCGCTGAAGAGGCCGATAGAACCATTCGTCTGCTGCAAGATCTGCTGGATTTGGCCCGCGCCGATGGCGGACATTTTCGCTTTCAGCTCAGCCGGGAGCCGCTGCATATGGTGGTGCAAGAGGTGCTGGAAATGAGTCAGTATGTGAGCGATCGCATTCATGCCAATCTCGCTCCGGTCGAAGCTATTGTGGACAGCAACCGCCTCAAGCAAGTGCTGATTAACTTAATGGATAACGCTCTAAAATATTCAGAGCCAGATAAGCCGATTCACGTTTCGCTCACTCAAATGGGCGATCGCGCTTACATCGAAGTCAAAGACCAGGGGTGCGGCATTCCGCTAGCCGACCTCAATAAAATATTTGCTCCCTTTTACCGAGTTGATGAAGATCGCTCCCGCGCAACGGGTGGCACGGGCCTAGGCTTATCAATTGTTAAAACGCTAGTGGAAGGAATGAACGGTACGCTAAAGGTTCAGTCCAAGTTAGGCGAAGGCAGTTTATTTACAGTTAGCTTGCCTATTTGAGTATACGGGCCTGTTTGAGCATAGGAGTTAGAGGCTTTGCAGATGTCTGAAGAAACCGCACACATTTTAGTCGTTGAAGACGAAGAAAAGCTGGCAAAATTTGTGCAGCTAGAGCTGGGCTATGAGGGCTACAAAGTCACTGTTGCGAACGACGGCCTCAGTGGGCTGATGGCCGCCCGCGACGGCGAGCCTGATTTGATCTTGCTCGACTGGATGATGCCGGGGCTCAGCGGCATAGAAGTGTGCCGCCGCTTGCGGGCAACCGGGGCGATGATGCCAGTGATTTTGCTCACCGCCAAAGACGGCATTGAAGATCGCGTTGCGGGGCTCGATGCGGGAGCCGATGACTATGTGGTTAAGCCCTTTAGCATTGAAGAGCTGTTAGCGCGAGTCAGGGCTCATCTGCGGCGCAATCATCCAGACGATCCGGAAGTGTTTCAGTTTGCCGATTTGAGCTTAAGCCGTAAAACCCGTGAAGTGAAACGCGGCGATCGCGCGATCGAACTCACGGCCAAAGAATTTGATTTACTCGATTACTTAATCTCGCATCCGAAGCAGGTGCTGACGCGCGATCGCATTCTCGAAGAAGTCTGGGGCTACGATTTTATGGGCGATTCCAACATTATTGAAGTTTACATCCGCTATTTGCGCCTGAAGCTAGAGTCTGAGCATGAAAGCCGCCTGATTCAAACGGTACGCGGCGTCGGCTACGTCATGCGCAGCTAGTGCTGGTTGCTTACTTTTCCAGATGTGCCCTTTACGCATCTACAGTCCTATCGAGGGGCGTATCGAGGGGCAAGCTAAGATCGACAGAGGGTTTGGCCACTTCTAGGCGGCGGCTTAGGTCGGCGACGGCTTGGCGGAGGGCTTCAGTGCGATCGCTCAAAAAGCACTTGGCTGGTACCGTTTCTAACAGACCGAGCATTGCCAGTCGCTTGTAGGTTTGGCCCTTAGCGCCGACGATATAGACCGTGCGATCGCCTTCTACGGCCTCTTGAATCGAATTTTCAATCGAGAGCGAAGTCGTCACGCCCAAATGCGGCACCTCACTGAGATCCAAAATCATCACCCGACAATTTTGCACCGCCTCCCGCTGCCGCGAAATTGCCTTGGCCACCCCAAAAATCATCGGCCCGCTCAGGCTAAAGAGCAAAATTTGGCCCATGCCCTGCTCCAACAGCAACTTTTCTTCAGGGCTAAGTGCGATCGTATCGTCATTGTCAGTAATCGCCGTCACGCCAGTATCAGAGCGCAGTTGAGTCAGCCGATCAATCGTCAAAATATTCGCGACAAATATCCCGACGCCCACCGCCACCATCAAATCGACAAACACGGTGAGAAAAATCACACCGTACATAATCGCCGCCGCCTTGCTAGAAATATGGTGCGCCCGCTTCAAAAAGCCCCAGTCGATAATATCGATCCCGACTTTAATCACAATGCCTGCTAGCACTGCCAGCGGAATATACTGCGTCAGCCCGCTAGCGCCGAGCACCACCACCAGCAAAATCGCCGCCCGCGCCAAGCCCGAAAGCGCCGTGCGCCCGCCCGCTTGAATGTTTACCACCGTGCCCATCGTCGCGCCTGCTCCCGGCAACCCACCAAACAGCCCCGAAACAATATTGCCAATGCCCTGGCCAAACAGCTCTTTATTAGAATCATGCTCGGTGCGCGTGAGGCTATCGGCCACTACCGACGTCAGCAGCGCATCAATGGAGCCCAGCATCCCCAGCACAATTGCATCGACGATCATAATCCGCACCTGATTCGCCCCGAATACCGGCAGATGCAGCGTCGGCAGCGCCAGCGGAATTTCGCCAATGCGGCGAATATCCACAGCGCCAAACAGCGTCAGTGAGAGCAGCGTACCGATTACCATCGCCACTAGCTGCGGCGGGGCAAAGCGCCGGAGATGCTTGGGGAAATAAACAATCATCACCACCGTCAGCAGCGACAACACCAGCTCGCTCGGCTGAATGCCGGCGATCAGACCCGGCAGATTCTGCAAAGTGCCAATTACGCCGCCTTTAGGCGCAGCCTGACCCAACATCGGGCCAATTTGCAAAATAATTAGAATCAGCCCGATGCCTGACATAAAGCCAGACACCACGTTGTAAGGCATCAGCGTCACATATTTACCCAGCTTGAGTGCGCCGATAATAATTTGCACAACCCCAGCCATCATCACGACGGTAAACGCCATCGCCATCCCATTGACCGGATCGGCGGCAGTCAGAGTGGCAATTACGGTGGTAATCATCACCGTCATGGGGCCAGTGGGCTCTGAAATCAGCGTTGGGGTGCCGCCAAACAAGGCGGCAAAGAAGCCGACTAAAATCGCGCCGTACAGTCCGGCAATCGGGCCTGCTCCGGAGGCTAAGCCAAAGGCAAGCGCCATCGGTAGCGCAATCACAGCAGCGGTAAGGCCGCCAAAAAGGTCGCCACGCAGGTTTCTAAAGTGAATCCGATTGGTGATATTAGAAAGTTGTGGCACGAGTCGGCAGCCCCCAGCTTAAGCAGTGCCTTTAGTGTCTCATGCGATTACAGTGCTAGCACGACTTTACCCACGGGTTTGGCAATGCATGTGAGGACATGACCCTGGGCGCGATCGCACTCATTCAGTCCTCTAGGCTCAATGTCGTAGCGCACCTCACCGGCTGTCAGCGTCTGCTTACAAGCCCCACAGCTACCCATCCGACAGCCACTAGCGAGAGCAATGCCCGCTTGTTCGGCAATATCTAGGAGAGTTTCGGTAGCGTCGCAGGGGATAGTTTTGCCGGAGGTGGAGAATTCGACGGTAGGGGTGGTCGTGAGAGTAGAAAGCGGGGGAGAGCCAGCCAGAGCAGAAGACTCGGCGGGACTTTGTTTAATAGAAATGCTAGCCAACTGACTAGGCGGCGGGCCAAAGCTTTCTTCAAAGTAGTTTTCCATTGGAAAGCTAGCAGCAGCAAGCAAATCGCGAGTACTGGTCATGAAGCCAGCGGGGCCGCAGACGAAGGCGGTGCGAGCCATGAAGTCGGGGCAGATGGCGCTGAGCAAAGCGGGGTTGAGCCGACCTCGATAGCCTGACCAGGGAAGAGTGGGAGCGGCAGATGATTTCTGAGTGAGGGTGAAGGCGAGCTGGAAATGAGGGTGCTGGGCGGCTAACAGCTCTAGCCGCTGACGAAAGATAATGTCTAACGGGGTGCGGGCGGCGTGAATAAAGGTGATGTCGGTGTTGTCCGCCAGATCGCTGAGCCACTGAGCAATCGACATCATTGGGGTGATGCCGCTACCGGCAGAGATCAGCAAAAGCTTGTCAGCGGGATGATCGATGCAGTTGAAGTCGCCATGTGGGCCTTGTAAGCTCAGCGTCATCCCGATTTCTAGCTGATCGTGAAGCCAATTGGAGACGAGGCCAGAAGGCAAATCTGGACTGGTGGCGCTGACTCTTTTGACCGTGATATCTAATGTATTGGGACGAGCAGGACTCGATGAAATCGAGTAGGAGCGCCGAATAGGCTGACCTTTGGGGTTTGTTATCGGTAGCTTGAGTGTGACGAATTGCCCTGGCTTAAAGTGAAATAACCGCTCAGGCTCGGCAACAAAGCGAAAGGTTTTGACATCGTGAGTCTCTTGAATAATCTGCACGCAGCGCACCATGATTTCTTGCGCTGTGCCTGCGGTTGACCAATTGTGATTAGATTGATTGCCAGATTGACTGCCAGATTGATTAATAGATTGACTAGCGCTGAATTTTTCAACATCTAATTCTTCAACAATCAGAGCAAACTCTCCCATCCGAATCACGTCATCCGGTGAGATTTTGTAAATGCGATTCACCTGAATTTCTTCGTTGTTCAATCTAGATCCATCAGTGCTGCCTAAATCTGCAAAAAAACACTGTCCCAACTCGAATAAAATGCGCCCATGAACTCGGCTAACCGCTGGGCCATCTAGGATGAGGTCGCAGTTGGGATGACGGCCAATTAAGCATTCAGATTGTTGACCGGGGCGAGGGGCTAGCTCGGCGGTATAAACGTGATTGGTGTGAGTGTTGATAACTTTTGTTTTGAGCATGGTTTTTTCGAGATGACAGAGAAAAAGCTAGGCAGAAGAAATCACGGGAATGGCTGCTTAATGTTTAGCGTTTGCGGATTCGAGTCGTTGGCAAAATTGGATTGACTGAATCAGTGCTTGATAAATTTCGCTTGAGAACTGTTTGAGGGATGGTGAAGTTTTCATCTGCTGTTGTTGATTGCGATCGCGCCCCTACCTGATTTACTTGCTCTACTTGAACCAACTGAGCTAGCATCTTAGCCAAAAGACTTGTCTCTTCAGCATTTAACTGTTTTAAATCAGGCTCTGACAACATCTCAGATAGATTTGATAGACCCAAAACTGACTGGCTAAGCTGACGTTTGATTTGAAGCTTGAGCTTACTAGCCATACTCTCTTTTTGGTACAGCTCACGGCTGCGGCTCCAAGTACGCGCTAGCCACAGGCTGCTAAGAACCCCAATGATTGCCTGAAAGCCAAACTGAGCGGCTAATGGCCAGCGATTAATTTCAGGGCGGCCACCGTAGATGAAGAAGATGTTGAAAGCTAGGAAAGTGCAGAGTGAGAACATTCTATGCAAACCCTGATCAGCCGGTAGCTGAGGGCTGTTGTCTGAGCTGTTTCCTGAGCTGTTTCCTGAGCTGCTGCCTGAGCGCTGCTGAAGATAGCCGCGATAGGTTCGTTCTAGCTGGGTGCATAGCCAGCAGCTAGCGGCTGCAAATGCTGCCAGCGTCAGCGGTGCAGCGATAATTTTAGGAATGCCGATCGCGTGCTGAGCCATATAAAAACCGGGATCTAGCATGGCGATCGCCGCTCGCGATTCATGGCTCCACACCCCCGAAAAATAGTAATTAAAATTGCCTGCATACAGCCCGTAGTAAGCAAAGTAGCCTATTACCAACCCCAAATAGCCATACTGCACCAGCCGCCGACCGGGCTTATGGAGCTGTTCCCAATACGCTTGCTCTGAGTCAATATCCATGCAAGATGACTTACAAGATACGCAGGCGCTCTGTTCTTGAGCCTGTCCATCTCTATCTTGATCGGACACAACAGTGCGACACATCGACTGGGTAATGCTGTACGGTGCGGCCTGATGAGCTGTGCTATCGAGCAAACCGCGTGGGCCAGTGAAGACAGTTTGCACCATGCCAAAAGGACAGATGTAGTGGCACCAGCTTCTGCCGCCGTAGAGCATGACAACAACCGCTGCCGAGAGTAAAGTCAAGATGAAAAACACACCGGCTGCTGGACGCACGGAATTTATTAGCAGAATTCGAGCAGTAATGCCTGAAAAGAAGAGAACAAACTGAACATACAGATGATTGTTTTGTAGCCAAGCATTTTGCTTGATATCTAGCAGCGGCTTCATCCCTAGGGCCCGAGGCAACTGTGAGAAAAAATACAAGGGACAAATTCGCCGCCAAAACTCGTGACCAAACACAAATACAACAAAGATTGCGCTAGGTACCACCATGCCCCAAAATACACGCAGACCAATAGGATAAGGCTCCAGTGAAATGCAGTAACCTTGAGCGCTAACGCAGTGATCTGGATCGTTAGCCATTGTCATCGTTGAGTCAGCTAGCGGACTCCAACTGTGGTTTGAATTAGTGAGGGTTGCAGAGATTGGATCGTAGAATAAAGAGACAATCAGCAGCGCCCAAGCTAGGAAAACTCCCCAGCGGATGACGTGCATTTTCTTTTCAGATAAGGAAGATAGCATGGGTTGTCATTTGCGCTTACATGGCAACCTATCAGTAGAAGCACTGACCTTTCTGCGCAGCGTAAGTAATGCTTGGTTGCTGAGTAGATTGAATTTCGCTTTATGATTTGCTCTATTGAGAAGGGCTGAGGGCTCACTATCGAAGATTTGGTTGTGGTATTGTGGGCTTTGTTCTTGCAAAAAAGAAACAATAAAGAAATGGTAGAGCTAGTGGATGTGTTGATTGATTTGAGTGAGGCGGGGTTGAATTTGGCTCCGAGTGGGCTGGAAGCGCGATCGCTCACCTTAGCCGACGAACTCCGAGCGGGAAGGTTGGC
>QBMP01000020.1:10219-12165 GCA_003242115.1 Phormidesmis priestleyi | reverse complement strand
GACGGATCTGCCTGAAGGGGCGAAAGCGGGCCTGTTGCCTTTTGTCGGTGGGATTGTAAAAGCCAAAATTAGCCGAGGCAATCTCAAGAAGACGGTGGACTTTTTGGGCAACCAGTTTTATGGTAAAACGCTGACGCTGGCGTACAAAATGGATGGCGTGGAGCGCACTATTGAGTATCGCAATTCAGCGGAGATGGAGCTAGCGCTGAAGGCCATAGATCGGTTGGATCGTTCGGAGGTTGTGCAGATGCGGGTGCGGCAGCGGCCTGATTGATGAAGCCCAATTGATGAAGCAGGGATAAACGCTAGCGGCATTGGATGGATAAAAAAAATGCTAATAAGTAGATGGTTGTAGTTAAATCTCACACCCTGTACTGGCCCCCGCCCCCCGAATTCGGGGGAGGTCGCTAGTCCAGAAAGCCCAGATCGCTTAGCCAAAGGGGTTTTAAGCGTCTTACCTCAGAGCCCCGAACTCGGGGACGGGTGCCTTCGGCGATTGTCGAGCGTGTGTATTGTTAAATTAAACTAACCTACTCAGCGGCTTTGCCATGAGCTAATTTTGCCTGTATTCTCAAGGGTAGAGTTCCTTACTTTAAGTTTGCTGCATTATTCATGGGAAAGTTTGCTTTACTCATTGGCGTGTCGGAATATGCGGAAGGCTTACCGCCCTTGCCCGCTGCTACAAAAGACGTCGTGGCGATGCAGCGCATTTTGGCAGACCCTAATTTGGGTGGGTTTGATGAGGTGCAGGTGCTGCCACCGCCGACAAGCCAGCAAATGGCGGAAACAATTGAAGAATGGCTATCACAGCGGCAGAGCGAGGATTTGATTCTGCTATTTTTTTCAGGTCATGGGCTCAAAGATGATCGCCGTGAGCTGTATTTTGCCGCGAGCAATACGCGCAAGCATTTGGTGCAATCGACGGCCTTTGAAGCCCGCAAGCTGAATAATTTTTTGCGCTACAGTCGCCCAAGGCAGCAAATAGTGATTTTGGACTGCTGCTACAGCGGAGCTTTTGGCGCGAAAGATGACGGCGATATGAATCTCAAAGACCAGCTAACGGCAGAAGGCCGGGTTGTTCTGACATCTACAAGTGCGGTAGCTTGTGCTTTTGAAGATAAGGAATCGGATCTGTCGGTTTATACGCGCTATTTGGTGGAGGGGATTGAGAAGGGGACGGCGGATCTGAATGGTGATGGCTTTGTGACAATAGATGAGCTGCATAAGTTTACTAGCGCTAAGGTGAGAGAAACGTCGCCAGCCATGAGCCCGGATATTATTACGCTCGAAGGGCAAGGGTATGATATTTGGCTCGCGCGTACTCCGCAGGATAAGCCGGAGCTGAGGTATCGCAAAGATGTGGAAAGGAAGGCCCGCACGGGCAGATTTACCCCCGCAGCGCAGCGGGCTGAGCGATGAAGTGGCCGAAGCGATAGAAGCTGAGGTGCTAAAGCCCTTTCGAGATCATCAGCGCAAGCTGAAAGATTATGCTGAAACCCTAGCAGAATCTTTTGAGGATGATCCTAGCTTGAGCCGTGGTCATGTGATGGATCTCAAAGAATATCAGCAGTACTTAGGATTGCGAGATCAAGACGTTCATCCGATTGAAGAGAAGCTGGTGGGACGAGCGCTGTTTTTAACCCCAGAGTCGATTGAGAAGACTGTAATTGAGAAGACTGTAATAGTTGAGCAAGTAGCAAAGCAAACAAAGCCTCAATATCCTACGTTTCGCTTTAAAACGGTGCGGGTGAATGAGCAAGGTGAGATTGTTGAAACGATTCCGTGTGAGACTGAATGCTTTACTGAAGACTTAGGCAATGGCATCACGTTGGAGATGCTGCGGATTCCGGGCGGGACGTTTTTGATGGGGGCAGCAGAGGGTGAGGAGGGTGCTAGCGATGATGAATACCCGCAGCATCAGGTGACGGTGCCTGAATTTTGGATGG
>QBMP01000020.1:0-10209 GCA_003242115.1 Phormidesmis priestleyi | reverse complement strand
GGGCAAGTATGCGGTCACTCAAGCGCAGTGGCGGGCAGTGGCCGGATTTGCTCAAGTAGAGCGAGAGTTGAACGCAGATCCGGCACAATTCAAAGGGGCAAAGCGGCCTGTTGAATGTGTGTCGTGGGAAGACGCGATAGAGTTTTGTAAGCGGCTATCGCAGTGCTCAGAATGGGCGTATACTTTACCTAGTGAAGCACAGTGGGGATATGCTTGCCGTGCCAAAACGACAACGCCCTTTCACTATGGGCTAACGATCACGACGGCATTGGCAAATTATCAAGGAACAGATTGGATATACGAAGGTAAAACTTATCCGGGCAACTATGGCAAAGGGCTAAAAGGAGAATATCGAAAGACAACGATAGAGGTTGGCAGCTTCAAGCCCAATCACTTCGGCTTGTATGATATGCACGGAAATGTGTGGGAATGGTGCCTAGATGGATGGCATAATTCTTATAAGGGCGCGCCTAGTGATGGGAGTGCTTGGGAATCATCGGGCGGTTTAAAAGTGCTGCGGGGCGGTTCGTGGAACGGCCTCCCGGAGTACTGTCGCGCGGCCGGTCGCAGCTGGTACAGGGCTGTCAACCGCTACGACTGCATCGGTTTTCGTTTAGTTTCTTTTGCCCCCAGGACTTAGGCTTTCCCTGTTCTCTTTTACCCTCTTTCCCTCTTCTCTTTCTTTCCTAGTGCGCGAAGCGCATAAAAATTTCTAGAATCTCTCGCTATCTGCCAGTTATTTACAAGAAACTACGTTCAATAATACCATAGATATCCCCAGAAAATAATTACATGGAAGAAATCCCGATCATTCAAAAAACCTACGACCTGATTAAGTGGTACGTGCCTATTCTCAACCGCTTACCCAAAAATCACAAGTTTTCGCTGGGTGATCGGATGGTATCAGGGCTTTACGATTTTTTAGAACAACTGATCAAAGCAAGATTTGAAAAAGATAAGCTCAACCGTCTAGAAAATCTCAACAGTCAGCTAGCGATATTACGCTACCAAACTCGGCTACTGTTAGACTTTCAGCAAATGGATCTGCGCCGCTTTGAATACGTCAGCAAGCTAATCAACGAAATTGGCGCAGAGCTTGGTGGTTGGATCAAACAACAGCAGGAAAAACCGCATGAAACGCTACGGAAACCTGTACTCACAAATCGTTGAATTTGAAAACTTATGGTGGGCGGCGCGCAGGGCCGAAAGCGGTAAACGACTGAGAGAAAACGTTTTAGAGTTTAATTTCAACTTTGAAAGCAATCTCATTCAACTTCAATCTGAACTAGCCGATAGAACCTATCAGCCCGGCCCATACAGAACTTTCAAAATCATCGATCCTAAGCCGCGTATCATCTCCGCCGCACCTTACCGAGATCGAGTCGTGCATCATGCCCTGTGCAACATCATCACGCCTTGTTTTGAAAGCGGCTTTATAGCCGACTCCTACGCCAATCGGGTCGGCTTTGGCACCCACAAAGCCCTAGCCAGATTCATCAAATTTGCCCGCTCACATCGGTACGTATTGCAATGCGACGTTCGCAAATACTTTCCTAGCGTCGATCACCAAATTCTAAAAGATCTCATTCGCCATAAGCTTAAGTGTAAAGACACCCTCTGGCTAATTGATACCATCATTGACGGCAGCAACGAACAAGAAACGGTCTTACAATACTTTCCGGGTGATATTATGCTCACCCCTGCCCTGCGCCGTCGAGGCTTGCCGATTGGCAATCTTACCAGCCAGTTTTTTGCCAATATTTATCTCAATGGCTTTGATCACTTTGTCAAAGAACAACTCAAAGCCAAAGGCTACGTCCGCTACGTTGATGACTTTGCATTGTTTAGTGATGACAAAGCATTTTTGCAAGCTCGTGGAACAACAACCCGGAGAACTGTCGCGCGGCCAATCGCAACAGGAACAGGACTGACAACCGCAACAACAACAACGGTTTTCGTTTAGTTTCTTTTGCCCCCAGTACTCTTTATTGCCAGAGTCAATAAATGGAAATTTATTGAGCGCGCGCAAAGAGTCCAGCCATTGCTCCGGTGATGTTAGTAATAACATCCAGAAATCCCCTCTGGGTTGGGTAGCTCAGTAGGGGCTCTTGCAAGGCACTCCCGAACCGTTGCCCACTCTAAATTAATCCATGCCTTCGATAGGCGCAAAGCCTTGCCTCTGCACATTTTCAGTGACTGTGCGCGGATCGAGAAACTGGAGAAGATAGTCGGGGCCACCGGCTTTGGAGCCGACGCCGGAGAGCTTGAAGCCGCCAAAGGGCTGACGGGCGACAATGGCACCTGTAATGGTGCGGTTGATGTAAAGGTTGCCGACCTCAAAGTCTTCGGTTGCCTGATCAATGTGAGAAGGGGTGCGCGAGTAAAGGCCACCCGTGAGGGCGTAAGGGGTGTTGTTTGCGATCGCTAACCCGTCCTCAAAGCTCTCAGCCTTCATCACCGCTAGCACTGGCCCAAAAATCTCTTCTTGGGCAATGGTTCCTAACGGATTCACATCAGTAAAAATCACCGGCCCCACAAAATAGCCCTGTTCTGGTGACGGTAGTTCTAACGCCAGCGTCGCTTCTTCTTTTCCTTTGGCAATGTATTCTCGAATTCGCTTTTGCGCTGTCTCATCAATCACGGGGCCAACTTGAGTACCCGGCAGTTGAGCGTCGCCGACATTAAGCGACTGAGTAGCCGCCACTAACCGCGCCACAAACGTCTCATAAATCGGAGCCGCCACAATTACCCGAGAGCAAGCCGAACACTTTTGACCGCTGTAGCCAAAGGCCGAATACACCACGCCCTGCACCGCCTGATCGAGATCCGCACTTTCATCGACGATGATGGCGTTCTTACCGCCCATTTCAGCCACGACTCGCTTCAGATGCTGCTGCTGTGGCTGCAAAATTGCCGCATCTGCATAAATCTGACAGCCTACCTCTTGCGAGCCAGTGAACACAATCATATTCACATCGCGATGCTTGACCAAATGATTGCCCACAGTGGAGCCCCGACCCGGCAAATACTGAAACACACCTTTGGGAATGCCTGCTTCAACCAAAATTTCCGAGAGCTTGGCGGCAATCACAGAGGTAACGGCGGCAGGTTTGAGCATCACGCAGTTGCCGGTCACCAGCGCGGCTACCGTCATCCCGGTAGGAATCGCCAGCGGAAAATTCCAGGGTGAAATCACCAGCACTAAGCCTTTGGGGCGGTAGCGGTAGCGATCTGTCTCTCCAGCCACGTCATAGATAATGTCGGCATCTAAGCGCTCCATTTCAGCCGCGTAATACTCACAAAAATCAGCCGCTTCTGAAACTTCTGCATCGGCCTGCTGCAAAGGTTTTCCGCCTTCAAACACCATCCAAGCATTCAGCTCATGGCGGCGCTGTTCTAACAGCTTTCCAGCGCGACGGATAATCGCGGCTCTCTCTTTGGCGGGCGTTTTTTTCCAGGTTGCAAAGGCAGCTTTAGCAGCGGCAACCGCTTCATCCGCTTGAGAAATCTCAATTTGGCCAATGGTGCCCACTGTCTCGGCAGGATTGCACGGATTTACGGAAGCAATTTTGGCCGCTGTTTCTACAGATTCACCATTGATCAATGGCCAGTAAGTTTTACCTAGCTGTTGCTGCACAGTCTTCAGCGCGGCAGAGGCATCCTGTCGGTGCTGCATCACTGCGTAGTCCATGTCGGCTGAGAGATCGATGCGAGTGACCGAATCATCAGGTGAGGCAATGGGTTCGGGCAAGACTTTTTCGTGGTCTTGATCGCCCGCTCCCCAAGTGGGGATTTGCAGCAGTTCTTCAGCGGGACGATTTTCTAAGCTCTGACGCAAAAATGAGCTGTTGGCCGTATTCTCTAGCAGTCGCCGAATTAAGTAGGCCATGCCCGGAATCAGATCGCCGTAAGGACAGTAAACCCGCACCCTGTAGCCTTGCTTGACCAGGGCAGTGGCAATGGTATCGGCCATGCCGTAAAGCACTTGAAATTCAATGTGGCGCTGAGGAATGTTGAGGGCTTTGGCGATCGCTAACGCATGACCTTGCGATCGCACATTGTGACTGCCAATCGCCGCATACAAATGCTCATGATTCTCCAACAGCAGCTGCGTCATCCGCTCAAAGTTAGCGTCCGTCGAAGACTTATGGTTGTACACAGGCGTCGGCCAATGGTTCTGACGCGCCGTAATCGTCTCTTGATCCCAATACGCACCTTTAACCAAACGAACAGTAATTGGATTGCCGCGCTTTTTGGCCCAGGCAATTAAATCCTTTAAATCTTGGTAGCTGTCGCGCAGATAGGCTTGTAGCGTAATGCCTAGATCGCTGCGGCCGCGAAACTCTTCTTCCAGCAGCAGCTCTTTAAGCGCCGCCAACGTTGCATCTTTATAGCGATACTGCTCCATGTCAAAATGCACGGCTGCGCCGAGGTCTTTCGCGCGACGCAGCAGAATGCGAATGCGATCGCTCACCTTCTCACGCGAGCCTTCTACATCCAACGGATCGAACTGCGAATAGAACGCCGTCAGCTTCATCGTCACCTGCACTTTAGGCAGCTCAACGCCGTCTGCTGTATCGATTTGCGGTACCGTTGACCACCGTTTTGCCGCCGTTGTCAGCTGCTCCATCAGATCCAAATACTGATCGAGATAGGCTTGCGCTTCGGGCTCGGTGACGACCGCTTCACCCAGCAAATCCATCGTAAAAGTCATTGACTGCTTGCGAATCCGCTCAATACTCTTGAGCGCTTGGGGCAAATTTTCACCCGAAACGTACTTTCGAGCTAGGGTTTCGACCGCACCTGAAAGCGTTGTTGCCGCGACGTTAGCAGGCATCGACTGCGGATCGGCAAAGTTCAACAGGCTCTTGAGCGCTTGCGGCACTTCAACGCTTTTGTCGCCCAAATATTCCTGCAAGTGGCGGGCAATTTCGGGCTTGCTTTTCAGCGCCGGGAGGCAGTCAATCAGGCGAAACATCTGCACCCGCAGGCCCGGATTTTCCATCGTCCAGCCCAGCAGCTTATCGTCCCACTTGAGCTGATCGCGCATTTTAGAAAAGAGCGATCGCTTACCCTGACTATCGGCCAACAGCTCGCGCGCGATCGCCTGAGTCTGATCTTCATAAGGGCTACTCGCTGCGGCTTCACTAGCCGTAGCGGTGGGACGAGATGCGTTGATAACCATTCCAAAAGTCTCCTACAGGACTCAAATAACCGGCCAAAAAAGTTTTGCAGCCTCTGCTAGCCGACTAGTGTGCCAATTTAATTGAGTGTGCCAATTTAATTGAGTGTACCGATTTAATTGAGTGTACCGATTTAATTGAGGGTTAAGTTGAGGCGTGTGCGACAGCCAAGTTATGGAACAGCCGAAATCACGGGGCTTACACCATTGAGAGCGTTCGCAGGAGCGGGTTTGACACTAGCCGTTCTTTCTGCCAGCGCCACGCCCGCATAAGCCGTCCCTCTAGGGCTCGCAAAAGTTGACTCATTGGCCAATTCTATGCCTTCAGAAATCGGATTGCGGGCCTTAATTAGTGAAATTGCTCGGCTCACAGTCTCTGGCAAAATCACCACTAAGCTGCCTTCAGGCGCATTGTCCAAAGCCCACTCAATGGCTTCAGTCTCATTCAGCATGGTTTCGTGAGGGCTCTCAAAACTGCCTGCCGGGGCTTGGGCAATCCCTTGGGCAATCAGCTCAGCGACTTCACCTCGGCCTCGACCTCGATTGTCATCATCTTCTTTGACCACAATCTGATCAAAAATATCAGCAGCTAGGGTGCCTAGCTCAATGAGATCTTGATCGCGGCGATCGCCCGGTGCGCCCACGACCCCAATCGCCGGGCCATCCCAATTTTTCACAAAGCCGCCAACTGCCGCGAAGCCTGCCGGATTATGGGCATAGTCTACCAGCGCATGGAAACGCCCCAGGTTAAACAAGTTCATCCGTCCCGGAATCTGCTGAGCGCTCGATTGGAAGGTGCGCAACGCCATTCGGATGTCTTCTATTTTCACGCCTTGCACAAAGCCGACTAAGCTAGCGGCTAAAGCGTTGGCAATCATAAAGTCAGCTTTGCCGCCCATCGTCACCGGCACCCGCTCAGCCCGCTCAATTCGCAGCAGCCAATCTTGCTGAAGGATAGAAATATGGCCTTCTTCATACACTGCCGCAATGCCGCCGTTTTGGACGTGCGATCGCACCAGCGGATTATCCGCATCCATTGAAAAGTAAGCCACCTTCGCAGTGACATGATCGGCCATCGCCACGACGCGCTCATCGTCAGCATTCAGCACCGCATAGCCGCCTACGCTTACCGATTCTGCAATTACCGCCTTGAGCTTCGCCAATTCATCAATCGTATTGATATCGCCTAAGCCCAAATGGTCTGCCGCGACATTAAGAACTACGCCCACATCGCACTGCGCAAAGGCTAGCCCTGAGCGCAGCATTCCGCCCCGCGCTGTTTCTAGCACCGCCATTTCCACCGTCGGATCTTGCAAAATCATCCGGGCACTCTGCGGCCCAGTGGTGTCGCCTTTCTCTAATAAATGGTCGTCTAAATAAATCCCATCGGTGGTGGTATAGCCCACGGTGCCATACACCTGACGGAAAATATGGGCCGTTAGCCGAGTGGTGGTGGTTTTGCCATTGGTGCCGGTAATTGCCACAATCGGGATGCGAGTCGGCGATCCCGGTGGCAGCAGCATATCCAAAATCGGGCCTGCCACATTACGCGGCATCCCTTGACTCGGGGCGACATGCATTCGCAGTCCTGGGGCGGCATTGACTTCCACAATGACGCTATTGACCACCCGCATCGGCTGAGAAATGTCATCCGTGACAATATCAATGCCCGCCACATCTAGTCCAATCAGGCGAGAAGCCCGCTCTGCAATCCATACCGTCTCAGGATGAATTTCGTCGGTGCGATCAATCGCTACACCGCCCGTACTGAGGTTGGCCGTTTCTCGCAAATAGCAGATTTTACCCGACCCTAAAACGCTGTCTAGCGTATAGCCTTGAGCGCTCAGCAGCTTATCGGTCGTTCTATCGAGCTGAATTTGCGTCAGGATATTGTCGTGGCCTTCACCCCGCCTGGGATCGGTGTTTTCTTTATCTACCAAATCTTGAATGCTGCGCTTGCCGTCCCCGATTACATGGGCCGGAATTCGCTCAGCAACCGCAATCACCTTGTGATTGACCACCAAAACGCGGTGGTCGCGGCCTGTGTAATAGTGCTCTACAATCACCCCATCGGAAACTTGGCGGGCCTTATCGTAGGCAATTGCAGCTTCTTCCCAGGTGTGAATATCTAAGGTAATGCCGCGACCGTGATTGCCACTTAGCGGCTTGACAACAATGGGATAGCCACCGAGATAATCCAAGGCATCTTCTAGATCTCGCAGTGAATAGACGACGCTGCCTTTGGGTACCGGAATGCCAGCATTGCCCAAAATTTGCTTGGTGCTTTCTTTATCACAGGCTAGCTCTACGCCTAATACATTGCTGTACGAGGTCAAAGATGCCTGTACTCGCTTTTGATGAATGCCGTAGCCAAACTGCAAAATCCCGCGCACGTCTAGCTCAAACCAGGGAATATTACGCGCTTGCGCCTCACGCACTAAAGCTTCTGTAGTTGGGCCTAGCGATGCACCTATTTTCAAGTCTCTGAGATCTTGCAGATCTTTTTGCAGCTCTGTGTGAGGATAGCTGCCGGTTTCAATAATGCTTTCGCACAGGCGCAAAGCGGCTCTAGCGGCGTAGCGTCCGGCGGCTTCGTTTTCGTATTCAAAGACAACTTGATACACGCCCGAGTCGGCGGTTTCGCGGGTGCGACCAAAGCCCACCTCCATACCGGCGAGGGTTTGTAGCTCTAGGGCAATATGCTCAATGATGTGCCCCATCATCGTGCCTTCTTGGACTCGGCTCAAAAAGCCGCCGCGATTGCCGGGTGAGCAAAAGTGCTCGATTAGGCTGGGCATGGCGGTTACCATGCCATCGTAAAAGCCGGGAATGGTGTCAGAAGGCCGCTCAGCGAGATCTTCGAGATCCAATCTTATGATGATCAGCTTGGTATAGCGAATGCTCCAATAGTTCGGGCCGCGAAGCGTTTGGGTTTTGAGAATTTTCATAAGTTTTAAGGGCCGTTAGCCTATGTGTTAATAACCTAAGTACGACTTTGGGGTACAACTTTAGGGTTTTCCAACGAACTAGCTGAGTACTATTTATTGGGTTGAGTGATCAGCTTGCCCGGATATTAATGGGGGTGTTATTCACGCTGCCATTTTTTGGGATGTTTTTTTGGATGGATTGATGCAAGCTAAAGAATGGCCCGATTTTTATAATCATAGCGATCGCCTTGATGCAGCACATGAACCTTGAGGTTATGCAAGCTGAGCGGTGACGTTTCGGTGGTTTCGGCGTGGTTGGTATGGGTAAGGCTGCCGGGATCGATAATGGTAATGGTGCCTTTGCCCAGTACCTGAAAGGTGCCACTAGAGGTTAGGGCAATGCAGGTGTCTTCATCTATTCCTATGCCTAGCTTTTCAGGATGAGCGGCGATCGCACTCAGCAGCCGCGCCATCCGATTGCGATTGTGAAAATGCTGATCGACCAGCAGCTCAGGCACAATGCCCAGCCCTTGAGTCAGGTCTACCAAGCTTTGATTGGGCGACTCGCCGCTGCTGCCCCCGGCAATCATTTTTTCGCCCATAATGGCCGCACCGGCGCTGGTGCCAGCTAGGGCTAATCCCCCTGCTTTGAGCTTGGCTTTGATGGCGTTGATCAAAAGGGTTTCGCCAATTACATCTCGCAGCCTGAGCTGATCGCCGCCAGTAATAAAGATGCCGCTACAGCTCTGGATGATTTCTACCCAGCGCTCTTCGTCACACTCCTCTCGGTAGCGAATGTCTAGAACTTGAACCTGCTGCGCTCCCATCCCTTGAAATATTTGATAGTAGCGATCGCCCACAATGGCAGGCTCTCGCGAAGCCGTCGGGATAATGCCGATAGTCGCATTTTCCCCACCCGCACTCTTAAAAAAAGCCGTCAAGATGTCGCACGTATTGACTTTATCTTCTGCCCCCCCAATGATCATCACCGGGTATTGGGTAGAAATATCCACCATAGATTGTTGAGCCAAACTAGATTTCAGTTCCAGCATAAAGCTATACAAGGTATTTATTACAGACATTGCACTGAAGCCAGAAAAACTGACGAACTAGCGACTTAAAAGCGACTTAACGCAGTGGCTCACCGCATTTATTAAATCTAGTTTAAAACAGTTCCTCACGAGCCTCACCGTATCAACAAGTCCTGACACGGTTTTGTATTGAATTTAACCAAATTTCAGCTAGATTCAGCGCCGAGTTCGCTGCGGGTAGTTGGCTTTTTGAATCACTACAGGGGCTCTACATAGAAGCGATCGCGCCCTACAATACTTCAAGGATGTGTAAAGTAGTCTCTGCACGCCCCTTCATTGATGAGTAAAGCAAACATGAGTCAAGCAGATCTCGCTCAGTCCTTAGCGGCCCTTCATACAGAAATTGACAAGCTAGAGGCCACCGACAGCGCCGTCAAAGAAAAGCTTCTGGCTTTGATAGATGATGTCGAGAAGCAAATGCAGGCTGCTGACGACCCGCTTTCAGGCAGTTCGGAGCCCAAGGCAACCCAAAAACTGCCTGAGCTAATCGAGCAGTTTGAGCTAGAGCACCCTCAAATTACCAATAGCTTAAATCGACTGCTGACGACCCTCAGCGGCATGGGCATCTAAGGTCAGCCGTGACATCGGCCAAATCGCTGATTGCTGCCACACCAACAGGGTTGACTCCGCTGAGGTTGATACGGTGGCAAAATATCGCCAGTAACGTACAGCCACTGACTGCGCTCTTTAGTGCCGCGTTCTTTTATAAAGTGCGATCGCTCATGCAGTTGCTGCAAGCCGCTTGCGCCCGCTTCCTCCTGTAGCATCGGAGCCGCCGCCCGATGAATTGCCTGATGCACCGACTGGTAAACCGCCACAAATTCTACGACGCCCGTTTTATCTTGGGTCTTACCCTTGTGCGTCGCGACGATGAGCAAATTTATCCAGCGAATATTTTTGGCCGTCTGAGTAAGTGCTTGGCGCTCATCGGCTTCGGCAGTCGGCGATTCGAGGCTGAGCTTACGAGTGGCCACCAAGTAGTCAAAGTTGCTTTGGGTAAAGGCGCTGT
>QBMP01000209.1 GCA_003242115.1 Phormidesmis priestleyi | reverse complement strand
GAGATTCCGTCAGATGTTTGCGAAAGATGGTTTGGTATACTGGAGGCAACATATATTTTGGGAAGGGACGAAATTCCCTTCCTATTCTTTTGCCCTTTTATTCTCTCAACTCCTCGCTATATATGATATTGAAGTTCCTTGTCACCCGGTAAGGGCCCAGCCATCAGCCCCAACAACGCCGAAGACAGCAGTTGGCAGTTTTACCTTCACCCTCGTCAGGAAGACAATTTGTTAGCGCTTTCAGGGGGCCGCACGTTTCATCTAGTCAACTTCGATTGGGAATGCCCGTATCACATCGTCCGGCTAGATGCGAATCGCCACATTTTGCGGATTCCGCCCGGTACGTTTCACCGCTCCGAGTCTGATTTCAGCGGCTCACTGGTCATTAATCAGGCGGTGCGGACTGAAAATGCCAATGTCCACAATGAGTTTAGAGTTTACAACAGTGGCGAAATCCCAAAGCTAAAGCAGCTATTATCTTCAGGCTTTCAGCCACAGTGTCACGGATTTGAAGTGGAGTATTTGCAGGCAGCTTAGGCATGGGTTCATGGGTTAGATGCTCAATAGGCGTTTTGTAGGATCTGTATAGAGACATTTTCAGGGGTTGGTTCAAGGCGCTGGGGTTTCGTCCTAAAATGGAGTAATAAAATTCGCCCGTCCCGTGGCCGGTATCTTGCACAATGACACAGCTTCAAAATAGGTCAGCCGATTCAACTCAAAAGCCTGCCAAGGATTTGGCCAAGGATTTGGCTGGGGGGTTAGATAGAGTCCTGATCTTCGATACGACGCTGCGCGATGGGGAGCAATCGCCCGGTGCCACCATGAATGTGGCTGAAAAGCTAGCAGTTGCTAAGCAGCTTGCAAGGCTGAAT
The DNA here is from genome assembly GCA_003242115.1 of Phormidesmis priestleyi. Lineage (GTDB taxonomy): Bacteria > Cyanobacteriota > Cyanobacteriia > Phormidesmidales > Phormidesmidaceae > Phormidesmis > Phormidesmis priestleyi_A. The sequence continues at coordinate 7,246 of QBMP01000209.1, read as the reverse complement.
GTAGATATTATCGAGGCGGGGTTTTCGTTTGCGAGTCCGGGTGACTTTGAAGCAGTGCAGACGATTGCCGGTGAGGTCGGTACGCCTCAAGGGCCAGTTATTTGCGGGTTAGCGCGGGCTACTAAAGGCGATATTGAAGCGGCGGCAAAAGCGGTGGCTCCGGCGGCGAAAGGGCGGATTCATACCTTTATTGCGACTTCAGATATTCACATGAAGTACAAGCTCAAAAAGTCGCGGGCAGATGTATTAGCGATCGCCGATGAAATGGTCAGCTACGCCAAAAGCTTTACTCATGATGTGGAGTTTTCGCCCGAAGATGCGGGGCGCAGCGATCCTGAGTTTTTGTATGAGGTGTTGGAGCGAGCGATCATTGCGGGCGCGACGACGCTCAATATTCCTGATACGGTGGGTTACTTGACACCTAGTGAATTTGGTGACTTAATTCGGGGCATTAAAGCCAATGTGCCTAGCATTAACAGAGTCGTGATTTCGGTGCATGGTCACAATGATTTGGGTTTGGCCGTTGCGAACTTTTTGGAAGCGGTTAAAGCGGGCGCTAGGCAATTAGAGTGCACCATTAACGGCATTGGTGAGCGAGCCGGAAATGCTGCTTTAGAAGAGTTGGTGATGGCGCTGCACGTTCGCCGTCAGTATTACAATCCTTTTTTCGGCTTGCCACCAGAATCGGAAGCGCCGCTGACTCATATCAATACCAAGGAGATTTACAAGGCGTCACGGCTGGTTTCTAATATGACCGGGATGCTGGTGCAGCCGAATAAAGCGATTGTCGGTGCAAATGCATTTGCGCACGAATCTGGCATTCATCAAGACGGTGTGCTCAAAAACCGGCTAACTTACGAGATTATGGATGCGAAGTCGATTGGCCTCAATGACAATCTAATTGTGTTGGGCAAGCACTCAGGCCGCAATGCTTTTCGCACTCGGCTAAGTGAATTGGGCTTTGATTTAAATGATCAGGATTTGAACCGGGCTTTTTTGCGCTTTAAAGATGTAGCCGATAAGAAGAAAGAGATTAGCGATCGCGATCTGGAAGCCATTGTCAATGATGAAGCTTTGCAGGTTGCTGAGCACTTTAAGCTAGAGCTGGTGCAGGTCTCTTGTGGCAGTAACGCGCAGCCTACGGCAACGATTACAATCCGAATGCCCGATGGTGAAGAAATTACCGATGCCTCTGTGGGTACCGGCCCGGTAGACGCCATCTATCAAGCGATTAACCGCATTGTTGATATTGATAATGACCTGATTGAATACTCTGTGCAAGCGGTCACCGCAGGCATTGATGCAATGGGAGAAGTCACCATTCGTGTCCGCAATGGCGAGAGAATTTATTCAGGCCATGCCGCGAATACCGACATTATTGTAGCGTCGGCCTACGCGTACATCAGTGCCCTGAATCGACTATATACGGCGCTGCAAGCGGGCATTTCGATTCATCCTCAGCGAGAAAAAGTGCCTGCTGGAACGGGTGTTTAGCGCCAAAGTTTAGAAAGAACAACATGCGGATTTCTTAGCAGTCAGGCGATTTAACATGAACAAATCTATGCTCAAATATCTCCTAATTGGCCAGCGCAGAGAACTCCGTCAGCGCTATTATCAAGAAAAGCAAGGAAGATCCGCTTGGGGCGATCGCTAGAATTTCTTAGAGGTGTCAAAATGGCTGTCGCTACTCAACCGGCGATTCCACTGCGGATCGGCGAGGTCGCCAAGCAAGCTAGCGTTGCGGTCGGAGCGCTGCGCTATTACGAAGAGCTGGGTTTGGTAAATTCTCAGCGGGGTAAGAATGGCTATCGCTATTACGGTTCAGCAGCTATTCATCAAGTGCAATTTATTAAAAAGGCACAGGCGCTGGGCTTTTCGCTGCAAGATGTGAAGGAGGTGCTGGGTGTATATCAGCAGGGAGAAGCGCCTTGTGACCTGGTGCGATCGCGCCTACAAGAAAAAATCGATCACCTCGCCAGCCAAATTCAGCAGATGAACGCCTTTAAAAGCGATCTCGAAGCCTATCGCGACAGATGGGCCAAAACGCCGCCCCACAGCGAAGCTGGAGATATCTGCCCGCTAATTGAGACAGTGCCGTTGGCTTAAAATGGCAAGGCCATGAAGGGATCATGTCATAATGGCCCCTTCATGACAGCAAAAATCAGCCTACCTGCACTGAAGAGGTAGGCTGATTTTCAGTTTAGAATTCGAGTCAACTTGAGCTATGCCGAAGACTGACTCAATATCGGCTCGAAACGCTGCTAGCTAGACTAGCTAGCGGCTAAATAACCATTCACGCTGGCCTTCCGACGACGTAAGTGCTTTAGCGCCTGCTGCTCTAGCTGACGAACGCGCTCACGGCTGATGCCCATTTGCTGTCCGACTTTTGCCAGAGACAATGGCGCACCGTCATTCATGCCAAAGCGCAGATTGATGACTTCCTGCTGCTGAGGCGTTAGCTCGGAGAGCATTCTGAAGATATCCTGGCGCAGAGACTGCTGCACGGTGTAGTCTTCAGGTGAAGCGCCGTCGTCTTCTAGCAGATCTTGCAGTTCGGTATCCTGGTTGTCGCCAATGCGCACATCCAGTGAAATGGGCTGACGCGCAATCGTCAAATATTCGCGTACTTGCTTGGGTTCAAGGTCTAGCTCAACGCCGACCTCGGCAGCATTTGGGCTGCGCCCTAACTTTTGCGATAGCTCACGCTGGACTCGCTTGATTTTATTGAGCTTTTCGGTGATGTGAATAGGCAAACGAATCGTGCGGGCTTGTTGAGCGATCGCTCTGGTAATCGCCTGACGAATCCACCAGTAGGCGTAGGTCGAAAACTTGTAGCCCTTCATGGGGTCAAATTTTTCAACGCCGCGCTCAAGGCCCAACGTGCCCTCTTGGATTAGATCTAAAAACTCTAAGTTGCGCTTTTGGTATTTTTTCGCTACGGCGACCACTAAGCGCAGATTAGCCTCGATCATTTTACGCTTAGCCCGTTGGCCGCGACGCAGGTGATAGCTCAAGTCAGCCTCACTCATGCCAGCAGCTGCGGCCCATTCAGCCTCAGAAATTTCAGCCGATAGACTTTCTTCAGCTGGCTCACCTTCAGAAGCTGCATCGGCCTTGGCCTCGGCCTCAGCATCTGTAATTTCGGGCAAGTTTTCAATCAGCGAAGCTTTAACTTCTAACAGCGCCATTAGCTGCTGTACCTGCTTGCCAAGCACAATTTCATCTTCGTGGCTCAGCAAAGGAACGCGGCCAATCTCGTGTAGGTAGGCGCGTACAGCGTCAGTAGTGTACAGCGGCTTGGCCTTACGCTTAGAAGTTTTCCGGGTCTTTTGGGTAGAAGTTGCTGCTGTGTCTGAGCCTTCTGCACCTTTAAAGGCGACTTTTACAGAAGTGGCTTCAGGTGTCTTTTGGGCGGTCTTTTGGACGTTTTTTTCTTTTGTAGTCATCTTCTCAGCCTTAGTCTCTTTTGTTACAGAGACCTGCTTAAGGTCAATATGTTTTTCGATTGTCTGGGTTTCGGTTTCGCGAGGATGATTGGTAGCCATAGGGTTTAAGGGGCCTCCGCCGAAAGTTCTTTTAAAGGGTTGAGCAATAGGCACGCTACAAATGCTCCCTAACTGCTTACAAATTGAATTTTCTCAACTTTTCTTTACTCACACTGAGTTCTGCAAACACTAAACTCAGCCCTCTAAATCCAGCCACACTAGCCGCTAACGATAGCTATATAGCTGCTGGGCACTTAATCTAGGCGATCTCAATTTAGGCATCAGCGTCGTTACCTGAAGCAAGCCTTGCGAAAATGGCTTACTCGGAATCGTTATGAGTTTATATTAGCACTTTATCAAACCCTTTATTGGGATTTTTAAGCAGTTTCTCTGAGTTGTTTAGGAGTGATATGTTTAGGAGCGATGTGTCTAGGCGTTTCTACGGTTCTAATTGACTTAACCTTAGCGGCAGCACCTAAAAGAGTGCTGAGCGTAAAATTACGTGTGCTTAGAATTACATTAAAGTCCTAAATTTACGCTTGGTTCAACGCTTAACATTATGACTAAGGAACATAGTATTCACAGTGAGGCTTTCCTGCTGTGATCACCGTACCCTCACCGATGCGGATAGATTTAAAGCATCACTCTCTCCGCTAACTGACCTTTATCTTAAACTTTCTCCGGTCTTGCACTCTGATCTCACACCTGGGTTGACTCACACCTTAATCCTGACGCTATAACAAATTAGTCTTAGGTTACTTTTTAAGCATCTACCAACAGACTTAATCTATTGCTGGCCTCTAGCAAATATTGGCCAGATGTCGGCAGATATTGCCTAAATATCGGTAGGTAGATTGTTTGAGGCTAGCTAAATTAGCATTGCCAGCTTCACTGCTGAAAGACTGCTGAAAGCCAATGCTGACGGCTAGTGCTTACGCGGGTTCTGTAATTCTGGTCTAAGATAAATTGCTCAACTGCGGTAGATGAAGACAATAGGACGCTATAAAAACAGGCACAGTTATGAATCTATCTAACTGTCTTAACTGTTCTCCCTATCAGTACTATCGACTTAATGTTATCGCTTTATAACGGCTGGATAACTGGTTGATCACTGCTTTTTTCTGCTTTATTACTGTCCATATACTGCCGTGCTATCAGCCTTACGGCTAATTGATTAGGATCAGTGTATGGAGCTGACTTGATGAAGCAGCGTCATTGTAAGGAGACAGCTCAGGCGTATCGTCACGAAGCTGCGTTCTGAAAGAACAGGACTTTTATCAGGTATTTCAACTTAGCATGGCTTTTTTGAAGTGCCAGCAATTTTCACATTATCTTCACCGCTGCGGGCTGTTAAGAGATTGGTTTGTGAAGGTTGACTGTAAGGGTTGACTGGTCTGCTGCCCTATTTTTGCAGGCTGTCGGCAAAGGTTTGGATGGCGTTGAGATAGGTGGTGCGGTCAACCCAAAGCAGGTTGTTATGATCGGCCTCGGCGATCGCGACTAACTGTTTCGGCTCCTGGGCAGACGCAAATAGTGTCTGAGCGTGGCTCAAGGAAATGGTTTGATCGTGGGTGCCGTGAATAATTAGCAGCGGACAGTTAATTTTATTGATGCGCTGGATGGTGGGGAATTTGTCAAAGGGCAGGATACTAAAACGGGTGATTACCTGAAAAATGCTGGAGAACGTACTTTCTAAAATCAGCCCTGCTACGGGCGTTTTGGCGGCTAGCTGAGCGGCTAAATAGGTGCTGGGCCCACCGCCTAAAGACTGACCGTGCAGAATAATCTTTTCGGGCGGGACGTTTAGAGTATCGTTCAGATAGCTGTAGGTGGCGGCGATCGCATTGTAAGCACCCGCTTCGCTGGCTTTGCCTGAGCTGCTGCCATAGCCGGGATAGTCGTAAGCCAGCACGGAAAATCCCTGAGCGTATAGGGTCTCTAAGATGGGTGAAACTGTGCCAATATCTGAGGCGTTACCGTGGCTATACAAGATGGTGTAGTAGCCAGCGGGATGATGAAAATAGCGGGCTGCAATCACGTTGGCATCCCCAGTCAAAATATTGATGGCGTGGGGATCTCTCGTTGGATGGTGATCGTAGCTAGCGGGTGGTGGCAAAAAAACTAGGCGATCTGCAAAGAAAAAGACGCTGGCAGCGAAGGCACTGTAAATGGCCAAAAAGATCAGAAAAATCAGCGGCAGGAGTTTTAGCATGGGCCATTCAAAGCGATAGGGCCTTCGACGGATGCAAAATGGTTGTGTTGCTAATGTGATCACTTTGCCAAACTATATTCTGGCGCTGAGAGCAACTGAGCGGATGGTCGGGTTGCAGCTGATTCAGACTCACTTAAAGGCGGTTCAATTAAGCGCAGACCCTGCTCGATGGCCCAAGTGTGTAAATCAGTGAAGGCGCGATCGCGATACAGTCCGTAGCGATCGCGCTTATTCCTAACTTTTTTGGCCAGGGGTGGAATGATGCCAAAATTGGGTGGCATCGGCTGAAAGTGCTTAGGTTCGGCAGCGCTGATAAAGCCCGTGAGTGCGCCGATCATGGTTGTGAGCGGCAGGGTTAAAGGCGACTTGCCCAAAGCCAGCCGAGCGGCATTGGTGCCTGCTAGCCAACCGCCAGCGATCGCCGCCGTATAGCCTTCAGTGCCCACCAACTGCCCTGCGGCTAGTAGCGTTGGCCGCGACTTAAACTGCAACCCCCCAGTCAGCAGCTCCGGCGAATTAATAAACGTATTGCGGTGCATCACGCCCATCCGCACAAATTCCGCATTTTCTAAGCCAGGAATCATCCGAAAAACCCTTTTTTGCTCACCCCAGCGCAAATTAGTTTGAAAGCCCACCATATTCCAAAGCTGTCCGGCCTTATCTTCTTGGCGCAGCTGCACCACCGCATAGGGCTTATTCATCTTGTTATCTGGTGCATCAAACGCCCCGAACTTTTCCGTATCAAACAAGCCCACCGGCTTCAGCGGCCCATAGCGCATCGTTTCTTCACCGCGCCGCGCCATTTCCTCAATCGGCAAACACGCTTCAAAAAACTTCGCCGTTTCTCGCTCAAAATCTTTTAGCTCAGCCTGCTCAGCGGCGCATAGCTCAGCGTAAAAAGCCAAATACTGCGCCTTGTTCATTGGGCAGTTGAGATACGCGGCCTCACCTCGGTCATAGCGAGAAGCCATAAAGGCGACATCTAAATCAATTGACTCGCCCACAATAATCGGACTTGCCGCATCGAAAAAGCTCATGTAAGCTTGCCCTGCCAGTCGCTCCAAATCTTCACTGAGGGCTTGACTGGTCAGTGGCCCAGTCGCCAGCACCACAATGCCGGTCTCAGGAATGCGCTGCACTTCATCGCGGCGCAGATCAATCAAAGGATGAGTAGCCAGAGTCTGAGTAAGATCTTTTCCAAATACGCCGCGATCTACAGCCAGTGCGCCGCCTGCGGGCACCGCATGTTCATCGGCTTTGGCAATCACCACCGACCCCAATCGCCGCAGCTCTTCATGCAGCAGCCCCGAAGCTCTATCGGTACCCATTGCCCCAAAGGAATTGCTGCACACCAGCTCAGCCAAATCTTCAGAATGATGGGCAGGGCTGGTTTTAACGGGCCTCATTTCATGCAGCACCACGGGCACCCCAGCGCGGGCTATCTGCCAGGCGGCTTCCGTGCCAGCCAGCCCGCCACCAATCACATGAATCGGCTCTTGATTGCTCATATCGTTCCTAAATCTGCATATTCAATTCTAAAGGTATTCGC
>QBMP01000208.1 GCA_003242115.1 Phormidesmis priestleyi | reverse complement strand
ATTTATCAGGCCAGACAGTCGGTTACAGAACGGCTCCAGCAGGTGACGAGCCAGTTGCCTGAGGGCACCAATCCACCAGAAGTCTCACCGCTGGTGTCACCCCTGGGCACAATTTTGCAGTATGCCTTCACGGTCAACGAACAGGGACAAACCAGCATGATGGATCTGCGCCGATTGGTGGAGGTCACCCTCAAAAACCAGATTCTTTCGGTGCCGGGGGTCTCCCAGATCACCATTTATGGAGGAGATGAACGTCAAGAACAGGTGTTGGTTGATCCTGAGAAATTGCGATCGCTCAACGTTTCCCTGCCTGAGGTTACTGAAGCTGCCCGAGGGTCAAACGCCACCGCACCTGGGGGCTTTCTTATTGGTGGCGGTCAGGAATTGCTCGTTCGCGGTATCGGTCAGGTTCAGTCCGTCGAAGATTTGCAGCAGTCTGTGGTGCGAGTGCAAGACGGCCAGCCGATTTTGCTAAGCGATGTGGCTGAGGTAAAAACCGGCGCAGCTTTAAAACGAGGTGATGCCAGCTTTAACGGTCAGCCTGCCGTGGTGCTGATGATCATCAAACAGCCCGATGTCGATACGCCCACCGTCAGTAAAGCGGTGGAAGCGGTAATGGCCTCTTTTCAGCCGACGTTTCCCACAGATGTGCAGGTCACCCGCACATTTCGCCAATCTAACTTTATTGATGCAGCCATTCGCAACGTTAGTGGCTCCTTGCTCCAAGGCGTCGTCATCGTATCAGTCATCATGCTGTTGTTTTTGATGAACTGGCGCACGGCGGCGATCACGCTCAGCGCGATTCCCCTGTCACTGCTGGTTGGCCTGATGTTAATGAGAGCCTTTGGACTGGGCATCAACACCATGACCCTGGGCGGATTAGTGGTCGCCATTGGCTCGGTCGTCGATGACTCGATTGTCGATATGGAGAACTGCTATCGCGGCCTGCAAAAAAATCAGGCACAGGCGAATCCAAAACATCCTTTTCAAGTGGTGTATGAGACCTCTGTAGAAGTGAGGCTAGCGGTTATCTTTTCAACGGTGATTATTGTTGTTGTTTTTGCGCCGATCTTTAGCCTGACTGGAGTAGAAGGCCGCATTTTTGCGCCGATGGGTATTGCCTATTTACTTTCAATTGTGGCCTCTACGCTGGTAGCGATGACCCTATCTCCAGCGCTCTGTGCGATTTTGCTGGCGAATCAGACGTTGCCCCAAGAAGGCACGGCGGTTTCTCGATTTGCAGAGCGGCTCTATCGTCCGCTGCTAGGGCTTTCTATGCGGGCTCCCCAACTCATTTTAGGTCTGGCTCTTGCGGCTTTGGTGGCAACCGCAGCGATTGTTCCGTCTCTGGGGCGGGTGTTTTTGCCAGAGTTTCAGGAGAAATCCCTCGTTAACTCGATGGTGCTATTTCCCGGTGTGTCTTTAGATATCACCAACGGCGCAGGCAATGCGTTGGCAAACTCTCTTAAAGATAATCCGCTTTATGAGTGGGTGCAGGTGCGATCCGGGCGGGCTCCTGGTGACGCTGATGGGGCTGGGGTGAGTATGGCCCACGTCGATATTGAACTCAGCGACCTGGCGATGCAAGACCGGGAAGAGAGCGTTAAACAACTGCGGGAGGCTTTTCTAGAATTGCCTGGGGTTGCGCCTAATATTGGCGGGTTTATTTCCCACCGGATGGATGAGGTGCTCTCGGGGGTGCGCAGTGCGATCGCCATCAAAATTTTCGGCCCCGACTTGGCGGAACTGCGCCAAGTCGGTGAACAGGTTCGTGACCTGATCGAACCGATTGCAGGCGTGGTGGACTTGCAGCTTGAGCCACAGCTGCCCATCCGCCAATTACAAATTCAGTACGACCGGAGCGCAGCGGCGACCTACGGGCTCAACATGGCCCAACTCTCAGCAGTCGTTGAGACGGCCCTGAACGGGCAAGTGGTCTCTCAGGTGCCTGAAGATCAGCAGCTTGTTGATATTGCGATCATGCTGCCTGAGTCAGCTCGCAGTAGTCTCGATTCGATTCGCGCCATCCCCATTTTGACGCCTACAGGAGAGAAAATTTCTCTGGGTACCGTAGCCAAGGTTGATTACGGCATGGGGGCAAACGTGGTGAACCGGGAGGACGTTTCCCGATTAATTGTGGTCTCGACCAACGTTGCGGGGCGCGATTTGGGCAGCGTTGTTGGCGACATCCAGGCGCAAATTCGAGATAACGTGCAGTTGCCCAGCGGCTACTTTATTCAGTATGGCGGACAGTTTGAGTCGGAGCAACGGGCGACGAGTAGCTTACTGGTGTTTAGCCTGCTGGCGGCTGTCGTGATTTCGGTGCTGATGTTCTTCTCAGTGAAGTCGCTACCGGCGACGGTTGCCATTATGATCAATTTACCGCTGGCCCTGGTGGGCGGAATTATCTCGATTATGCTGACCGGCGGCGTTTTGTCTGTTGCCTCCCTGATCGGATTTATCACCCTGTTTGGGGTCGCGGTTCGTAATGGTCTGCTGCTCGTAGACAACTACAACAGCAAATTTGCTCAGGGAATGCCGCTCAAAGAGGTGATTGTTAACGGGTCTCTCGACCGGGTAAATGCCATTCTCATGACCGCGCTAACCTCTGCTCTAGGGATGCTGCCGCTAGCGATCGCCAGTGGGGCTGGAAATGAGATTTTGCAACCCTTGGCGATTGTCGTATTAGGTGGATTGTTTACGTCCACTGCGTTGACCCTGTTGGTGATTCCGGCAATCTATGCCAAATTTGGCAAATATTTGATTCCCAAGCAGAAATCGTTAGGTTCTATCGGGATTGAATCTGACTTTACCCCTGCTAAGACAATCGCGGCCTCCTAGCTGCCATTGTGAAAACAGCCTCATGTAAAAACAACCTCCTTCTTTCCGCATTCAGGCGGTGGAGGGAGGCTTATCCCGATATTAGAGCGATAATGCAGACTAGCGACGTACCGAAGACAAAAGAAAATCAATCGAGACAGCTTAGCTCTCTTTTCCCTTCGGCTTTATCAAGGTAGCGATTTTTGCTGTGATTGAACTGGGACAGAAAGGCAACCATTCTCACCCTCAGCCTTCTCCATTTGGGGATCTTCCTGTCCTTGCCATGTCGGGAGGTGATCCGTACATTCGCGCCTTGATGCGAACGATCTCTGCCAGCGAATCCAATGGAGACGATCCCTATGTTCTGCTGTACAGCGGAGAACACACGCACGATCTTGGGCAACACCCAGATACATGCATTCTCATCCAAACTGAAGTGAACCAAGGCAACTGCTCGACAGCAGCCGGTCGCTATCAGTTTCTGACTTCAACTTGGCTAGAAAAAGCATCTTTGTATCATCCAAATCCAAACTATCAGACAGAACAGGTTATTTATAGTTTCGCACCTGAATATCAAGATCAAGTGACCTACCAATGGCTGAAAGATGAAGGGATGTGGTCGATTGATATTTTGGAACGATTAAGGCAAGGAGATACTGACGAGGTTCTTAGGCATCTGTCAGACACTTGGACAAGTTTAGGATTTGGAATTGAAGACAATTCCATGACGCCCTATTTGACTGAAATTTACGAGCAAATTCTAGCTGAAGAGCTTCAACAAACCCAGAGTCCGGTGGATCACCTTCATTAATAAGAGGCTAGTCTTCTTTTTCAAGGATGGAGGGAATGCGATCTGGCAATCCTTTCTGCGCGATATTCCAACAGTTTTGGTCGGTCTGCTGAGCTTGGATTTCTCTGTGGTAGTTCGGGAAAAGATTACCTAAATTGTTGAGTGTGGTGATCGCAGTAGCGGTTGATGGTTGTGCATCAAAGGAAAGTGGTTTTGGTAGAATAGAGCTGTCGCGTATAGGTGTCAATTGATGGAATGCCCATTTTGTGAACATCCCAAAGCCCATAAGCAAGTAAAACTAGCAAAGGGTGTCAGCGCTATCGATGCCCTAACTGTCAACAAACGTTTACCGACACACTCGATACGCTGTCCTATCGTCGTCAACCAACGCCCGCAGAGATTGAGAATATCCTTCAGTCACATACAGAAGGAGTGAGCTTGCGAGGGATTGCTCGTCTATCTAAACGAGCATACAACACAGTCGTAGATGTCGTCAGAGCATCTAGCCAAAAGGCTTTGATGGTACATCATGAAGAAGTTAAAGCGGTTGATGCCGAGAAAGTGATTGCTGACGAAATGGGGTCATTCGTAAAAAAAAACAAAAACATTGTGTGCCAGAAGAGTTAACAGCGGGCGACTGTTGGATTGGGCTCAGCTTGGCATCAGACAGTGGCCTGATTATGGGTATGCGAGTAGGGAAGCATACCGATTCATTTTTGTCAGAGTTATTGTTTAACATGGCGGGAAAAACAGACTGTAAAGTTTGGTGTACGGATGACTGGGGCGGTTATGAACGGATTTTGCCCCCGGAGGTTATCCATATTATCGGCAAAGAGAATACCCAAAGATTAGAGCGTACGAATGGGATTGTGCGTCAACAGACAGGGCGCTGGCACAGACGCCAAAACAAGTTCGGCAAACTGTGGGAACAAACCAGGGTGACGGCGCGACTCACGGTCAGTTATTTCAACTGGATATGGCAGCCCGCTGAGCAGCCGAGATACCGCTGCTCAGCGGGCTGGGTTAGCAACCTCGCCTTGGTCATGGCATGACTTTGCTACCTATCCCACTTTTTACTGAGGCACGACCCTAGCAGCCAAGCACCAGGTCAGCCGAAAGTTCGTTTGCCAGCAAGGCGATAAGGTACAGCAAGCCCTCGATGCGTCGTTTGCACCTTCTCAGGGGGATGACGATGTTCTGTTTCATCTGCCCGTGACTAAGAACTGGCTGTATCAGCTGATTCTGGGCCTGGTTCTCATCTGTCACAGTTCATATCGGGGCGTGGTGGAGCTGTTTCGCGATCTATTCGATACAGCGATCAGCATTGGCACTGTCCACAATCGGCTCGAAGCGGCGGCAGTACAAGCCACTGAGATCAATCAAGGCCAAGACCTATCTGGCATTAAGGTAAGCTTGCACGACGAAATTTATCAAGCCGATAAACCTGTGCTGGTCGGTGTCGATGCCGCTTCGACCTGCTGCTATCTGCTGAAAGGAGTTGAACATCGAGATGAAGACACTTGGGGCTGGCATCTTCTAGATGTGATGGCGCAAGGTTTCGCCCCGACTATACGATTGCCGATGGCGGTAGTGGTCTGCGAGCCGGTCAGAAAGTGGTGCTACCAGATAAGCCTTGCCATAGCGACGTATTTCACATCCAGCAGCAGTTTGAGCAGGTGGCCAATGGTCTCGCTCGTCAGGCCCAAGGAGCCACAACCCGACGAATCAAGCTAGCGCAACGGATTGCTAAGGCCAGCGTGGCGAACGATGTGACCCAAAAGATGACCATCCAACAGGTGAAAGCGAACCGACAAGAAAAAGGATTGGTCGCCCGTGCCCAGGATGTGAAGACGCTATTACAGTGATTTTCCCACGATGTGCTAGCTCTAGCTGGCCCCTCACTGGCGGTGCGTCAGGAACTGTTTGACTTTATCGTGATAGAATTCCAACAGCGTGAGGGCAAGTCATATCCAACCATCCGCAAGCTCAGAAAGGCACTACATAACCAGCGCGATCAGCTGCTGGCTTTTGCCGGTGTTCTGGATCAAAAGCTGGCCGCAATAGCGACCCGGTTTGAGCTGCCGTTACAAGCCGTGCGGGAGGTTTGCTTACTGCATCGTAAACACCAGACATCGAATGCCTATTGGGAACGGTGGAATCAGTTGTATAGAAAGCTTTCAGGAAAGTTTTACGAGGTCATGAAAGCCGTGGATGAAGCCCTCAAGCAGACGCCCAGAGCCAGTTCGATGGTCGAAAATATCAACTCTCGTTTACGCAATTATTGCTTTCTACGCCGGAGCTTGGGTGATTCTTATCTGAGCCTTCGGCAATTTTTCCTTAATCATAGGCGTTTGCGGCGCTCTCGACTGTCTGACAGCAATTCTCATTTTAAAACATTTGTACTAAAATCTGGCTTTGAAATGAGGTTTAGGCCAAATCTCAAAACGGCAGAATGAGGCTTTCAAGCATTCAAATTGCTGCTTGAGCAAGAATAACTTTCATAATGAGAATTGCTGACTGTCTGAGCGGGTGGGGAAAAGTCCTACAGAATTGCTCACTAGCCAGCCTCACCTACATTGGCTCGAACTCCTTGGTTTTAAGCGGTTCCAGAGAGCGTAGATTCTGACGCTACGAGTTGGCTAGACCATTGATAACGATGGCCTAATTTGGGCTGCGAGTGTGACCCAAAATTGCCCGAAACTGAACCACGCCCAATAATGGATAACTTTATGATAAAAACCTTGCTCAATGAACTTTTATTCAAGATTGACGAGTGACTTTTCAGCAACGCTCTCATCGACCAAAACGAGCGGCACAACGGCTCAAATCAGCGGTGGCAGGGATTTTTGCAGCTCAGCAGAACGCATCTGGGTCTGTCCGCTGTATTTGAATTGTTATGCGGCTCTTTACGGGCGGAGCGATTTGAGTTGCTCAATTTGCTGAGTTTGCTCCTGTAGCCGAATTGCTAGGAGATCGCACACCAGTTCGCAGAGTTCAAAGATCATGGGATCTGAGATCTGATAGTACACATTAATTCCCTCTGGGCGGCGAGTTAGCATACCTGCTTGCACCAAAACTTTCAGGTGCTTAGAGACATTTGCCTGACCTAAGCCAGTTGCTTGGATAATTTCCGTTACGTTTTTAGCACCTGTCTTAAGACAACACAGCACTTGTAGGCGACTCACTTCTGATAACACTTTGAAATAATCAGCAACAGGCGACAGCACTTGAGGTGTAGGGTCAATCATACCAATTTGAGAAGAAGCTACTTCCAAGGTTAGACGCTACCATATTACCAGATGGTAATGTGGTAGTAAGTCTATTGCTAGGAGAACGATGGAAAACATCAAGAGAATCAATGACCAATTAGCGGTTGCAATGGGTCAAGTGACACCAGAGGAATTGCAGCAGGCAGCCCAAGAAGGCTACAAGTCAGTGCTGAACTTGCGATCGCCCAACGAAGAGGGCTTTTTGAGTGACGAGCAGCAGCAGGCAGAAGCCGCAGGACTCAAATACGTTAACGTTCCAGTTAAACCGGATGGCATGAGTGATGAACTAGCAGATCAGGTACTCCAAGAAATTGACCAATTGCCCAAGCCTGCTCTGATTCACTGTAAAAGCGGAATGCGTTCTGGGGCGATGACGTTGATGTACGTTGCTATTCAGCAAGGAATGACTGCTGATGAAGCCATGTCAATGGGCAAGCAAAACGGGTTTGATTGTGATTCCAATCCCAAAATGAAGCAGTTCTTTGAGCATTACGTTTCAGAACACGCTAAAGCAAGTTGAGGTTTTGGCTGAACCGCAGGGTGATGACATCACGGTTTAACAAGGAGAACTTCACAAATGAAAGAGGAAAAAGCATCATGGCACTCGTTTTAGAGCAAATTAACGTTGAGGGACTGGCGCAGCTATCGTACATTGTGGGCGATGACAAGGCAGGCGTAGCAGCTATCATCGATCCGCGTCGAGATGTTGATGGTTACCTACAACGAGCCAGAGAATTGGGCGTGAGATTGATTGCCAGTGTCGAAACACATATCCACGCTGATTTTGTGTCCGGCTCCCACGAACTGAAAGCCCGGATGAATGTTCCAATTTACGGTGGTAAAACTGACGATTATCAGTTTGAATTGCATCAGCTTCAAGAAGGCGATGAGTTGAAGATTGGCAGTGTAACGCTGCGTGTTCTTCACACGCCAGGACATACCCCTGAACATATTTCACTACTAATTTACGACTCAAAACAGGGCGAAGAACCGTTTGGTCTGTTTACGGGTGATACGTTGTTCAACCTGGATGTTGGTCGTCCTGACTTATTAGGTGGGGGAACCGAGCAGCGGCTAGCAGCGGAGCTTTATCACAGTCTGTTTGACAAAATGTTGCCATTAGGCGACCGCGTGGAGGTTTATCCCTGTCACGGTGCGGGTTCTGCCTGTGGTAAGTCCATTGGCGATCGCAGACAGAGCACAATCGGCAACGAGCGCATTTTTAATCCCGCGCTCAAAGAGCGTTCAGAAGAAGAATTTGTGGAGTGGATTCTGAGTGGGATGCCCGAACCGCCGCGTCACTATG
>QBMP01000207.1:3084-8230 GCA_003242115.1 Phormidesmis priestleyi | reverse complement strand
TTTTACTTTTTAGCCGCTACTCCCCCACCAACGAAGGCGCAGAAGCCGAGATTTTACGACTGCACAGCTCCTTTACTAATTTGGCCGTCACCCCCCCTGCAACCGCAACGCCGCCTAGCCCTGAAATTCCGCAGTAGTGGAAGATTCGACTACTCGATTAATTGAGGCTCACGTAGTTGAGGCTCACGCTGCTTAGATTTAACCTCGCCCGTTTTGGCACGGCCCATCAGGTACAGCAAGGCCATCCGCACTGCGACGCCGCTGGCAACCTGCTGAGGCACCAAGCTCAGATCGGGATCATCCATGAGATCAGAGGTAATTTCGACGCCTCGGTTCGTCGGGCCGGGGTGCAGAATTTTGACGTGAGGATGGCAGTGCTTGAGGCGATCGCGCGTGATCCCAAAGCGCTGATGATACTCCCGTAAGCTCGGCAGCAAATGATCGCTCATCCGCTCCTTTTGCAGCCTCAGCGCCATCACAAAATCAGCCTCCTTTAAAGCCGTTTCAAGCTGCCAGTGCACAAAAACGTCGCGAGTCACTGGAAAAGTCACCGACTCATCGGTTGATCCCTCCGGCGATACAGCCGCTGCTAACGGCACCGAAAAAGCCGCTTCAAACGCTTTCGGCAGCAGAGTCGGCGGTGCCACCAAATGCACCTGAGCGCCGCACGTGCTCAAGCTCCAGAGGTTGGAGCGGGCCACTCGTGAATGCAAAATATCGCCCACAATCACTATTTTTTTGCCTCGCAAATCCTTAGTAGTCGGCTGCTGTGGGTTCAGCGAATTGCAGATTGTCAGCAGATCTAACAGCGCTTGAGAAGGGTGCTCATGCTGCCCGTCTCCGGCATTGAGAACGCCTACTCCAGCCTTGAGCCGATCCATTTCCTGAGCAATAGTCGCCGGTACCCCAGCGCTCTGATGGCGAATCACCATTAAATCGGTGCCCATCGCCAGGTACGTTTTGGCCGTATCTAGAATCGTTTCACCTTTGGTCAGCGAAGAGCTGCCCGGTGAAAAATTAAGCGTATCGGCGGATAGGCGCTTGGCGGCTAGCTCAAAGCTGCTGCGAGTGCGGGTAGATGGCTCAAAAAAAAGATTGGCAACGACTTGGCCCTGAAGCGTCGGCACTTTTTTAGTGCGCCGTGAGAGCACACCTTGAAAGCTCAGCGCTGTTTGCAGCACGCTCTCATATTCAGCAGGCGTAAAGTCGGCTAGCGAGAGAATATGGCGTCGGTTCCAAGAGAAATTGATCAAAATGAGTTGGGGTAGGTCGAAAAAAGGCTGTCTATCGGTCAGCGAAATCGGCCAGTAAAATTGGCCAGTAATATTGGCCAGTAATATCGGCCAGCGAAATGGCCGATATGCGCGCTTTAGCTTGGCAAATTGGCACATAACTGAATTTATCGCAGTCAACTGTTTTGTTAAGATGTGACTATATATTTTATTTAGTGCTGTACTCAGTATTTCGTCAGATGGTTCGGTTGCTCAAGTCATTGTCACGCCCCCCTTCAGAGCGGATTGCAAAACGCACTTCAGAAGCTGTCTCACGGCGCGCCCGATCAGGGGTCTATGGTCTAGCCTTAACGCTAGCGCTGATGGTCACTAGCTGTGCAACTGCGCCCAAAGAAGAGGTCGCCGCAGACCCTACGCCTAGCGCTACGCCCAGTGTTGTCGCAGTCCCAAAGCAAACGCCCCCAGTAGCTACTGAAGCCACGCCTGATAAAGATCAGCCAGCAGCAGCCCAGCCAGACGGGCAAGCTGATAACAAGCAGCCAGACACCAGCATGGTGGCTGTCCCGGTTTATACCATCGACAATCAGTGCAACGACTTTGTTGAAAAAACGGTCGAGGTGCATAGCGATAAAGCCATGTCTGAAGCCGTTGGCGAGGCAATGAAAGGGCTTGACTACAATGCTTTCAAAATTCAGAGCTACGAAGTGAACATCGACGGTACGACGGCTGTTGTGGATATGGAGCTAGCGCCTAACTCTGAGCGTAAGTTTGTGTCTCTTTCTAGCTGTGAGCAGCGATCGCTCTTCGGCGGCATTGAAAAAACCTTACTCGACAACCCTGATTGGGGCGTCACTGCCGTCAAATTCACCAGCAAAGGTCAAGAATTAGCGCTTTAGGTTGGGCTTAGCTGGCATTTCACTGGGGTTAGCTAGATAGTTAGCTAGCCTTTAGAAACCGCCAAATTTCCTTGCAGATACCAGCGCCAGGGCTGCTCAGCCGCTTTTGTGATCCCGATGCGAGTGGTTTGGGTAATCATTGTCGGCGGTATCGGCTCCCTGCGAGGCTCTAGCCACAAGCCACTTTTGGGCGCATAGAGCGCACCATCCAGGCGGCGATCAATTTCCAAAGCTCGACATAATTTTCCTGGCCCTGCCGCGATGCGATGCGGCTTTTGATGAGGCAGATCCGCTAATCCGGGCGGAATAGTTTCTAGATCGAGCGATCGAATCAACACAGCGCTGCCTGTACCCGCTGGTTCCGTCACCACATTCAGACAGTGATAGAGGCCATAGATTAAATACACGTAGCTATGCCCCGGCGGGCCGAACATTGAGGCATTGCGCCTGCTTTGACCACGATACGCATGACAGGCCGGATCATCAGGTGCGTAGGATTCGGTTTCGACAATTTTGCCGCGAATTAGCGGGCCATTCGGCAGTTGCCTAACCAACGTGCAGCCGATCAGATCAGGAGCGACTTGGATGGAGGGGCGATCGCACCAGCTAGGCTCAATCCTTTCCCGCAGATCGGGCTTATTAGGCACAAATTTGTCATAAACCATTAAGAATTGGCACCCCTGTCAAGCGAAGTTGTTACGATCACCCGTGAACCGCTTATAACCTTTTGAACCTTCTTTGAACGTTACTATGGATATCAAACTCGTCCTTTTTGTACTCACCGGCCTATTTGCCGCAGCCTGCCTGTTCTTTGGCACCCGCAACGGTTTTTACGACTCCAAAGACTATCACGGCAACGGTTCTGCTCATTAGTTTAGTCAAGTTAGCCGATTTAGCCCCCCTTTCACGTTCCATTTTGTCAAAAACTGCCCGTGCCTGAGCTGTCTTGTCTGCCCTATAGCGTCGGCTACGAAGATGAGGGGATCTGTCTGAGCGTTCAGATTGGCCCCTATTCTATTTTGCTCGACTGCGGCTTAGCCGATATTAGTGCGCTGCGCGAAGAAGCCGCCGATTTTGTCTTTTGTACTCATGCCCATACGGATCATATTCGGGGGCTGCTGCCGCTGCATCGGGCCTTTCCACATCTGCCGATTTTTAGCAGTGAAATTACCGCTCGACTGCTGCCGCTCAATTGGCCCGGTCAGGCCGATGCGAAGTTTTGCCGCTCATTACCCTGGCGAACGCCAATTGAGCTAGCGCCAGGGCTTTTAGTGCAGCTATGGCCTGCCGGTCATTTGCCGGGGGCCGCTTGCTTTTTAATTACGTACAAAACGCCCCAGCGCACCTATAGCGTGTTTTATTCGGGCGACTGCTTTTTATCCAATGGGCGGCTAGTCGATGGCTTGCCGCTCGCTGAATTGCGCAACCTTAAGCCTGATGTGCTGATTATCGAAGGCAGCTATGGCACCGAGCGACATCCGCACCGCAAGCAGCAGGAGAACTATTTAGTTGAGCGTCTTAGCGAAGCGCTCAAAAGCAATGGGACGCATCCTGGGCGGGCGGTTTTCCCGTGCCCTTTGCTGGGGTTGGGACAAGAACTGCTGATGTTGGTGCGATCGCACCACCAGTTCACCGGCCAGCCGATTAACGTCTGGGTCGATCCGCTGATTGCGATGGGCTGCGACGCCTATTTAGGGGCGCTTTCGGCCTTACCCGCCACGGTTCAAAACTTTGCGCAGCATCAGCCGCTGTTTTGGGATGAACGAGTGCTCCCGCGCGTGCGGCGATTAGAGGCTGATACAACGACAGCCGATCTTCACAGCAGCTCAGAGCCCGCTATCTTTATCGTGCATCCGGCCACGCATCCTAGCCTTTACTGTCAGGGCGATTTGGCTCACTGGACGGTGTTTGCGCCTGCTTTGAGCGACATTCCTCGTTGGCAGAACCAAATGGTGGGCCAGTCAACAGGCTCCTTTACGCGCTGGTACGGGTTTGACTGGTTAGCGGAGATGCAGGCCCAAAGCGAAATTCAGAGCGAAATTCAGAGTGAAATCCAGACTGCTGATCCCCAGATCACGGAAGCGCCGATCACTGAGCCCCCGATGATTGAGCCCCCGATGATTGAGATTGAGCACTACATGCTGACCAATCACTCTGATGTAGCGGGCACGACTCAACTCATCCACAATCTCAGGCCACAGCACGTTATTTTTGTGCATGGGCAAGCGCAGCAGCTTGCTAATTTGGCCAGCCTAGACGATCTGCAAAGCCGCTATCAGCCCCACTTGCCAACCACAACTCAGCTAATCGTTTTGCTTTTGGCTGAATCGTTTTGGCACCCTGCACCGCCGCAAAGCACCCTGTACGAAGGCGAAGTAGAGTCTACCAGGGAGCGGGTGAGCATCACCCTTCCTACTAGCTTAGAGAGCGATCCCCGCTGGGTGCAGCTGGCCGATACCGGCATTGTAGAAGCCACCTGGCAGGGCGATCAGCTCGTGCTGCGGGGGCTCAATCAGCGGGAGCTAATGCGGGTTGCGCCGCGTGCGGGGGCGGCGGTTGGCAAAACCTGCTACTACTGTCGGCACCTGCGGGGGCAGCGCTGTCGCAATCCTAACTCGCCGCTGGTGGGGTTGCAGGTCACCTCAGATGGCAGTTGCGCTGCGTTTGAGCGCTCTCGTCAGGGCTTAGAGTAGAAAGCTTAGAGTGCAAAGCTTGAAGTAAACAGGCTAAGAGGACTATGGCTTTTTGGTACGATGGGGCGCTGTTTGAGCAGGATGGCGCGGCGGCTTTGCCGTTCGACAATGCGGGTCTGCGATTTGGCGCGACGGTGTTTACCACCATGCGGGTGTATGGCCAAGATTTGGCGCATCCATTAACTCAGTGGCAGGGGCACCGCGATCGCCTTACCCACTCCCTGCAAACCTTCAGATGGATATCCCCTGACTGGACTGCCATTCACAGCGGCTGCGCAGCCCTAAAATCCCGCTACCCGATCTTGCGCATTACCTTATTTCCCGA
>QBMP01000207.1:2412-3074 GCA_003242115.1 Phormidesmis priestleyi | reverse complement strand
CAAGCGGCGTTACCTGCTGGGTGGCCCCGCCTGACTACGCTCGCAGCTTACCAACCCATAAGACCGGCAATTATCTCGCCTGCTGGCTGGCTAGGCAGCAGGCCGTCAGCCACGGCGCTGAGGAAGCTATTTTGACCAGCGAACAGGGTGACTGGCTCGAAACCAGTACGGGCAACCTGTGGGGATGGGCGCAGGGGCAGTGGTGGACGCCCTTGGAGACGCCCTGTTTACCCGGATTGATGCGGAACCATCTCAGACGGCTGTTAAGCGCAAATGGTCAGATAGTGGTGGGGCAGCGATGGGACTCGCAGCAGATTTTGAAGTTTGAAGCGATCGCCTACAGCAACTGCGCTGTCCAGCTTCTGCCGGTTAACACAATTATCAGCGGGACGAGTAAACTAAAGTATAATCCCCAACACTCCAGCCTCAACGCCGTGCAGCGCCAGCTTGCTCAGCAGAGCCTAGTGTAGGGATTTCTGAAAATGAGTTAACATAAATTAATAACAAGCAAAATTCTCACCCAAGCACAACAGGAGGCTTCCCTCGGTGAACAAGCGCTGGAGAAATGCGGGCCTTTATGTACTACTCGTCGTTGTAGTCATTGCTCTCGCAACCACATTTTTTGATCAGCCGCGCGTCGAAACTCAAACGATGCGCTACAG
>QBMP01000207.1:1774-2402 GCA_003242115.1 Phormidesmis priestleyi | reverse complement strand
CTTCTGATAAAACTCAAGCTCGATTTGCAGCTCCCGATGGCACGGGCCGCGTGATCGTCGATTTGCCTCAAGACCCTGGTTTGGTCAACATTTTAGAAACCAACAAGGTCGATATCTCAATTCAGCCCACTCAAGATGAAAGCGCTCTGGTGCGAGTCTTTAGCGCGCTAATTCTGCCCGTACTGGTGCTAGTGGGGCTGTTTTTCCTCTTCCGTCGCGCCTCCAATGGCCCCGGCTCTCAGGCGATGAACTTTGGTAAATCCAAAGCGCGGGTACAGATGGAGCCTCAGACCCAAGTCACCTTCGGCGATGTCGCCGGGATTGACCAAGCCAAGCTAGAGCTGGCTGAAGTAGTGGACTTTTTGAAAAATGCCGATAGGTTCACAGCCATCGGCGCAAAAATTCCCAAAGGCGTCTTGCTCGTAGGCCCACCAGGAACGGGTAAAACGCTTTTGGCTAAGGCCGTTGCCGGTGAAGCAGGCGTTCCTTTCTTCTCAATTTCGGGTTCTGAATTCGTTGAAATGTTCGTCGGCGTGGGTGCTTCTCGCGTTCGCGATTTGTTCGAGCAGGCAAAAACAAACGCGCCCTGTATCGTCTTTATTGATGAGATTGATGCTGTAGGCCGTCA
>QBMP01000207.1:0-1764 GCA_003242115.1 Phormidesmis priestleyi | reverse complement strand
AGGCGCTGGTTTGGGCGGCGGTAACGATGAGCGTGAGCAAACGCTGAACCAACTGCTGACCGAAATGGACGGCTTTGAGGGCAACACGGGCGTCATCATCATCGCCGCGACCAACCGCCCCGATGTATTGGATGCGGCCCTGCTGCGCCCCGGTCGTTTTGACCGTCAGGTTGTAGTAGATCGCCCTGACTACGCGGGTCGACTGGAAATTTTGAACGTGCACTCGCGCGGCAAAACCTTCTCACAAGACGTGGATCTTGAGAAAATCGCTCGTCGTACCCCTGGTTTTACGGGCGCGGATCTGTCGAACTTGCTGAACGAAGCGGCGATTTTGGCAGCTCGACGCAACCTGACTGAGATTGCGATGGATGAGATCAATGATGCGATTGATCGGGTGCTGGCTGGCCCTGAGAAAAAAGATCGGGTGATGAGCGAAAAGCGTAAAACGCTGGTGGCCTATCATGAAGCCGGTCATGCCCTAGTCGGCGCGCTTATGCCTGACTATGACCCGGTGCAGAAAATCAGCATCATCCCTCGTGGTCGCGCGGGTGGTCTGACTTGGTTCACACCGAGTGAAGAGCGCTTGGAGTCGGGTTTATATTCCCGCTCTTATCTGCAAAATCAAATGGCCGTTGCCCTGGGCGGTCGCCTCGCGGAAGAAATCGTCTTTGGCGATGAAGAAGTGACCACGGGCGCGTCTAACGACTTGCAGCAGGTGGCTAGCACGGCGCGTCAGATGGTGACTCGCTTTGGGATGAGCGACAAGCTCGGCCCCGTAGCGCTTGGTCGTCAGCAGGGCAATCCTTTTCTGGGTCGTGACATTTCTAGTGAGCGCGACTTTTCTGAAAAGACAGCCGCTTCGATTGATGCAGAAGTTCGCGCCCTAGTAGACCAAGCTTATGATCGCTGCAAAGCCGTCTTGCTCGAAAATCGTCACATTCTCGATAAGCTAGCTGAAATGCTGGTCGATAAAGAAACGGTAGACTCGGAAGATCTCCAGAATCTGCTGGCGACAAACGACGTAAAAATGGCTAGCATCGCTTAATTCAGCGGTTTTGTCATTCAGTAGCGAATTAGCCTACCAAAAAAAGCTAATTCTACCCTTCAGCGCTTAAAAGCCGCTCCTAACAACAGGTTAAGGGCGGCTTTTTTTGAGTGTCAAATTTGGCGATCGCCGCTCCTACACACTCCTACACACTGGCTAAAACGGGAGATACCCGAGGCGCACAGTCAAGACTCTCGGCATCTTCTGCAAAGACTTCGGCTGAATTATTAGGACTTTCAATCAGCTTGACCTTGTGAAGAGTTGCGCCAATTTCTTGAATAGGTCGCTGCAAAAGCTGGCAAATGCGAATGACAATATTTTCGGCGGTCGGCACAACTTCACTGAAGTAAGGAACGTCTTTATTTAGAAAGGTGTGATCAAAGGGGTCGATGACGTGGTGAGCGATCGCAGCTTGCAGTGCCACCAGATCAACCAGCATCCCCGTGCGCCGATCCACATCGCCTTTGACGGTGACCTCTACCTGATAGTTGTGGCCGTGGCCATTGGGGCGGGCGCACTTGCCATAAATATCGTCATTCTCTTCGTCGCTCAAATCAGGTAAAGCCAGCCTGTGCGCGGCACTAAAGTGAGTTGATAGGGTCAAATAAGCCTGCATTCCGTTTCCTTCGTAGTCCGCCCAAAGTTCTGGCGTTTCGTATAGCTGAATATTCGTAAGCTTTAAAGGGGAGGGGAGGTGCGGGCCAAGGCGCTGCCAAATC
>QBMP01000206.1:7014-8239 GCA_003242115.1 Phormidesmis priestleyi | reverse complement strand
AGTGAATGGGGCCGGATGTAGGAGAAATCGCTTGCCCCCAAGCGCTGACTAATGTTTGACGCAAATAGGCTAGCATTTCGATTTCGGCGACGGGCACGGCTAGCTCATGGTAGTACTTGGTAAATCCGCCAAAGAGCTTTTGCTGATCAATGGTTTGCCCCGAAGCGCAGTCTCTCATCTCCGGCGGGCGATCCGCTGTGAATATCAGCAGCGGCACGTAACTTTCATAGGCTTCTATCACCGCTGGATAAAAGTTAGCGCCCGCTGTCCCGGAGGTGCAAACCACCGCCACTGGCTGATGCTGACGCTTAGCCGCACCCAAGGCAAAAAAAGCCGCTGAGCGTTCGTCTAGCATGGGCAGCGCTTCAATGTTTGGATGCCGAGCAAAGGCAAACGTCAGCGGCGTAGAGCGAGAGCCGGGGCAAATAATCGCCGTTGTTAGCCCTAATTTGGCCAGGGTTTCGACCGCCACTGAGGCCCATACACTGTTCGTGTTGCGAAAATCAATCGAATCAAAATTAAGGGCAGAATTAAGGGCAGAATCAGGGGGCATTTAGCTCTTCACACCAACGCATTTAGCAGCGTTTGCAATTTTAGCTTGATTTCTGCTAGCTCTTTGGCCGGTTCTGAGCCTGCGACAATGCCTGCACCTGCATAAAGTCTCGCTTCACAGCCGTTGATCAAGGCGGAGCGAATGCCAACGACAAATTCGCTGTTGCCTTCGGTATCGATCCAGCCAAGCGGTGCAGCATACAGCGTGCGATCAAACGATTCATGCTGGCGAATTAGGCGGCAGGCCGCTTCACGGGGGACTCCAGCAACTGCTGGGGTGGGGTGCAGTTTGGCGAGAATGTCTAGTGGGGAGATTTTAAGAGAGATTTCTTCAGAGAGCCCAGAAGAGATCTCTCCAGAGAGATGAGCGGATTTGATCTGAGCGGTGATGGTGGTGTGTAAGTGCTGAATGTGCAGAAGCTGAAGGAGATGGGGGGTAGGGCTGTAATGGGGGGTGAGGTGGAGCGATCGCAATTGCTCCACAATAAAATCCACGACGACCTGATGCTCATAGCGCTCTTTGTCGCTGTGCAATAGGGCTTGAGCAATCTGGGCATCGGCATCCGGGGTTTGGCCGCGAGAGGCAGAGCCCGCTAGGGCGTCGGTCGTCAGCTGACCTTGGGAAATGCTGAGCAATCGCTCAGGGCTAGCGCCGATAAACGCTTGGCCTTTG
>QBMP01000206.1:5439-7004 GCA_003242115.1 Phormidesmis priestleyi | reverse complement strand
GGTTTGAAGCGATCGCACCCCATCAATTGCCTGTGGAGCCACCACATCCATCACATCGGCTAGCACCACCTTATGCAATTTTTTTGCCTGCATCTGACGCAGCACTGCCGTCACCGCCACCTCAAAATTTGCCACGCCTTTGGTCATCACCTTGCGCGAAGCCGGTTGCGCCATGCCTAACGAAGCCATTGCCCTAAGCTGCTTTAGCTGCCAATCAATCTGCGCTACCGTTTGCGGAATATCGGTAGTGGCCGTCACCAGTTGGTTAAAAGTCACGCGCGCAGAAACTTTGCCCGCCATTACCTGAACCTTGGGCACAAACACATACATCGGCTCAAAGTAAGCGGGCGCTGAGGTCGATGAGGTCGCTATGGCCTCATCAAAAAAAGTCGCGCTGCAAAAGAAATGATTAGTGCGATCGCGCTCCCCAACGTCAGCACACAAAAACCGTCCCTGCCAGTCCTGCACAAATGCTTGCGCCTGAGCAAAGCGCGATTTTCCAGCCGCGACGCACTCTACCACCACATCTAAGCCCACCATCGCCGGAGCCTGCGGCGGATCGTAATAAAAATGGCGCTGATGCCTTTGCCCAAGCGCGGCGAGTACGGCCCAAGGCGCGATCGTAGCGATCGCAACGCTAAAGCTAGCGATTTGAGCCTGATTCGCCTGCATTGACTGCTGCTGCACCTCGCTCAAAAAGCGGTGGATCGCGGGCGGCTTAACGGTCGTTTGGAAAAGATCGAATCCGTGTTGAACAACTGGCATGAAAATTGCAGTAACAGGCGATCTCTGCATTTTCCCATGCCAATCACCAATCTCAAAACTTCCCTCGCAGTTGCGCTCAATAATTGAACGCGACACATCTTCTACAGTCAATATGTCGGCGTTAGCAGCCGTCCGGCCCACAGAATTTGCGAGCGCTCAGCACCTCCGCCTCACAGAGATAGGCGATGCCCGAATAATTGTCGAAAAACTGCGCTGAAACCTCAGCCGCAATTTTTAGGGCCATATCCCGACTGTCCGTCAGCACCTCAATCTTCACATTCGAGTAGGTGCCGGAAACGGTAGGTTTCCCCGTCGAGCGAACGTTGCGACTGCCTTGACCGCCAGCATCCACCGCCGAATAGCCGGTCGCCCCGGCTTCATCGATGATCTGGGCGATCTTTTTCAGCAACAACTTTTCTGTAACGATGACGAGTTTGGTGGCTGGCTTGGCCATATAAGTTGCCTCTTAATGTGTGTATGCAGTGAACTATGTAGAAACTTAAGGGAACGGCAGACCGCTCCCCTATTAGATTAGCCCAACGCTTGAGCGAGTCCAATGAAGAGCGGTATTCCTAGGGCGATCGCAACCGGCGTGCCAACGGCTGTAGACGAGCCGATGTAGGCGGAAGGATTGGCCGTCGGGATGCCAGCTCGTAAGGTAGGCGGCCCTGAGATGTCTGAACTGGAGGCAGCGATCACGGCTAGGAGCACAACACCGCCCAAGCTGAAGTTCGTTAAGTAGTGGGCAATCATACCCAAACCAAAGGCAATGAACCCATGCAGTAGCGGCGCTATAAAGG
>QBMP01000206.1:4780-5429 GCA_003242115.1 Phormidesmis priestleyi | reverse complement strand
ACGTACCACTGAGCCACCTTGCGCAGCTCGCCAATCCTGGCAGCGGCTTCCATCCCCATAATCAGCATCAGTACCGAAAGCAGACCACGAAAGAGGGGATCGTAGAAGCTTTCATAGACACTTGCCGGCTGGGTTAGCAAGCCTAGCGCAAGACCAAGCAGCAGTGCCGATAGCGCAGAACCTTGGAGGCTTTCCTTAACGATGGGCCATATCCTAACCCGCTTGCCTGCGGTACCGCGCCGCTTGTTGGTATAAATGCTGGCTAAGACAATCGCCGTCACGAGCGCTGGGATGTCCATAAAGGGATAGAGTGCAGCGGCCCAAGGCTCGTATGGGATGCCTTGCGTGTCTAGTAGCGTCAGGGCGGCAGCGAGAGTAGAGCCACTCACCGCGCCGAACAAGCCCGCAGTCGCAATGCCATCCTCGGTTTTGACTTTCGGCAGCAGGCACAACGTGTATCGCCCAATAAACACGATCAAGATCCCTATTGCCACGGCGAACGCCGCAGGCAACAGTATCTCTGTCAGATTAGAGTCGCGGATCGCCTGACCGCCGGTTAGGCCGACTTTTATGAGCAGCATGAAGACAATGAACTGATAGGCCGCATCTGGAATGGACAGTTGGCTACCGAGGGAGGCAACGACCATAC
>QBMP01000206.1:1721-4677 GCA_003242115.1 Phormidesmis priestleyi | reverse complement strand
CGGACAAAAATTCCATGTTGTATGTAATTCCTCATTGAGCAGGGCTTAGGGGGCAGGCAAGCATGGTAAGCGTAGCCTCGAAGTCTGGAACGATTTCAAAAGATAGACTTAACTAAATCGTTTATCCACTCACCATTAACTTGAGTCTATTTTAATATTGTCTTGAAACGCCCTGAAACTCAAGGAGTCTAGAACATATTTTCAAATCTTATGTATAGTTAAAAACTATACATAGTGATATAGCTCATGCCTTAAGTGACGACCGACTTAAGCTAGAACATGAGGTACATCCAGCATTTCAGTAAACTTGGACTTTGAAAGGCACTAGCTTCGTCGGATGCGGTAAATCGCTCGAAACCGTTGGTATACAAAAATCGCAGCCATTTCACAGCCGAACCGCTGAAATCTTTATCCAGCAGGAGCTTTAGCGGACTTTCCCACTTACCGGAACCAGTACCGTTTTTTTAACTGTAGCGGCTAATAATGCGTTCCCGTTTTACGATGATGAACAGCGGTTTTGGCGTTGCTATCAGTCACTTCGCCGCCGCTGACCGTGGCATATATCACCCAGTGATCGCCGCAGTCCATCCGATTTTTGACCTGGCATTCTAAGTAGGCAGCCGCACTACCTAGCACTACTTGCCCCGCTTCAGTTTCCGTCGTCTCAACGCCTGCAAAGCGATCTGCGCCAGGGCCAAATGGCTTCAAAAAGTGCTTCATCGGCCCCAAATGCTTGCCTTCTGCCAAAATATTTAGCACAAAGTCATTGCCGGTATGCATCAACCCTTCTATGGCCCGATCTTTAGCAACGGCGACCGTAAATCCGGGTGGGGTAAAGGTCGCTTGAGCCACCCAAGAAGCCAGCATAGCGCCACTGATATTGCCTTGTTTGGCGGTGACAATGCACATTGAACCGACTAAGCGACCAATCGCTTTTTCAACCGTAGAGGCAGACACACGCGGAGCCTGCGCTTTTTTTGCTTTTTTGAGCTGCTGGGCAAAGTCTGTGCCGGTCTGTTCGCATTCTTGTAAGGTGCTGGCCTCGGGCGTAAACTTTACCTTAATCGGCTCAAAGCCAAAGCGATAGCCCGCGTCTCTAAATTTGCTTTCTAGTAGATCAATCGCTTCGCCGCTCCAGCCAAAGGAACCAAACACACCGGCTAGCTGATTTTTGCTGGCAGATGAGAGCACAATGCCCAGCGCCGTTTGGATCTGCGTGGGCGCGTGACCGCCCAGCGTGGGTGAGCCCATGATAAACCCGGCGGATTTTTCGGCGGCTTCTTTGATTTCGCTCGGCGTGGCCTGCTCTGCATTAATCGATTCGACGCTGACACCGGCTTTGGTGATGCCACGCGCTATAGCCTGCGCAATCGTTGTCGTATTGCCGTAGGCCGAAGCGTAAATTAGGGCCACTGAGAGATCTTGGCCTTTTTGCTTAGCGGCCCACTGCGCGTAGTTTTGGCCCAGTTCCGTCACGCCATAGCGAATTAGCGGCCCGTGCCCAACCGCATACAGACGCGGCGCGTAGTCTTTAAATTTGTCGAGGGCGGCTTCGACCTGACGGGCGTTGGGGGCCATTGAGCAGTCAAAGTAATACTGCTGGTCTTCCGATAAGGTTTCGCGGTTGAGGTCGTAGGCGTCTTCTGAGCAGAGGTGAGCGCTGAAGAATTTGTCGCTGTAGAGCACTTCGCTGTAGCTGTCGTAGGTGCACAGCCCATCTGGCCAGCGGGGCGTGGGGGTGAGAATAAATTGCAGGTGGTGGCCTTGGCCTAAGTCAAGATCTGGCTCGGTGCCGCCTTTAATAGGCTGGATGGGGTGGCTGATGTCGGCGGTTTGAAGGGCGATCGCACCTGGATTTGAGCAGATAATTGTCGCCTGAGGCGTTAGCGCTAGCAAGGCTTTCAGCGTTTCAATCCGGTTGGGATTGGTGTGGCTCAGCACAATGTAGTCAATCGCGTGCGGGTCAATTTCTGCCGCTAGAGCCGCTAAAAATATCTCGGTAAAGGAGCCGCCGGGCGGATCTAATAGCGCAATTTGATTGCCCCGAATCAGATATGAATTGGCGGTGGTGCCCTTTTCAAGCGCGTATTCAATTTCAAAGCGCAGGCGTTCCCAAGAGCGCGATCGCAATACTGTTGTATCCGCCGCAATCGGCAGTACCTGCACATCTCTAGGTCTAGTAGAGCCTGAAGCAGTTTGCTCTACAGCATCAGCGGTCGGCGTTTGGGCAGTCATAACCATGTCCTCATGAGTAGTTTACCGACTAATCTACTGGCCAATCTACTGGCCAATCTACCGGCGCTTTTGGCAGGCTGAGCCGTAATGGATAGTGAGCGAGTTAGTAGTAGTTACCGACTTTGCGATGATGAACGGCGGTCTGAGCTTCTTCTTTGGCGACCTTGCCATTATCTACGGTGCAATACACCAGCCAGTGATCGCTCAGCTCCGTGCGGCTAGCGACTTCGCACTCCCAGTACGCCAGCGAATCGGCTAAAATCGGCGATTGGTTCTGAGCCGGACGAGTGCGCACACCGGCAAAGCGATCGGCACCGGGCGGAAAGCGCTTGAGGAAATGCTTCATCAACGGCAGGTGATTGCCCTCTTCTAAAATGTTGAGTACAAAGGTATCGCCCACCTGCATTAGCGATTCAATCGCGCGGTCTTTAGCCACCGCGACGGTAAAGCCCAAGGGCTCAAAGCTCGCCTGCGTAATCCACGAGGCTAGCATGGCGGAGCGCACGTCGCCTTTGGTGGCGGTGATGATGTACAGACCGCTACTGATGCGACCCAATGCCTTTTGCAAGTCGGCATCTAGCGCCTTGATCTTTTTAATTTTTTTAGACTGCGCTAGCTCTTGGCCTAAGTCGGTACCGGTTTCTTCGCAGAGCTGATAAATCGCTTCTGTCGGCGTGTCTTTAATCCGAATCGGCTCGAAGGCAACTTTTAGCCCCAGATC
>QBMP01000206.1:957-1711 GCA_003242115.1 Phormidesmis priestleyi | reverse complement strand
AGCGTATCAATCGGCTCATCATCGCCGCCGTAGGATTCAAAGAGGCCAAAGGTCTTTTTACTGTTTACCCCTGCCAAAATGGTGCCTAGCGCCGCTTGAATATCGTCTGAGCCTTTACCACTAGAAGGCGGCATCCCCATTACGATGCCGGTAGATCGGCTGACAATTTCGTTCACATCCTGCGCATCGGCTGAGCGCAGATCGACCATTTCTACACCGACGCCCGTTTTGCTGATGCCTCTAGCAATTGATTGGGAGAGGCGATCGCTATACCCATAGTCAGACACATAAAACACGGCTACCTGCGTTTCAGCGTCGCTCTTTTGCGTACTCCATTCCCGGTAGCGACTCGTTAGTTCCGCAACATGGTGGCGCAGCAAAGGCCCGTGGCCGGTTGCAATCGTATTGATTTCGCCGTCGAGCTTGTCCATGCGCTTCATCGCCGAAATCACCGAGCGGGCGTTAGGAGCCATCAGGCACTCGTAGTAAAAGTGAAAGTCGGGCGAAAGCGCGGCCAGATCTTGATCGAACGTGTCGGCGGTGCAGAAATGTGCGCCAAAGGCATCGCAGGTGTAGAGAATGCCGGTTTTGTGGTCGAAGGTAAAAATTGTGTCGGGCCAGTGCAGGTTCGGCGCATTCAAAAACTCAAGCCGGTGACCGTTGCCCAAATCGAGGGTTTCGCCACTCTTGACGACCTGCCGCTCAAAGGGCGCATGGATTAAATCTTCGAGGAAAGCGATCGCGACTTTCGCAC
>QBMP01000206.1:0-947 GCA_003242115.1 Phormidesmis priestleyi | reverse complement strand
CTTTCGCACCAACCACCACTGCGTTAGGCGCTAATGCCAGCACGTCTTTAATCAAACCGCTGTGATCCGGTTCGGTGTGGCTCACCACAATGTAGTCAATCGTAGCCGGGTCGATTTCGCCCTTGAGCGCGGCCATGTATAGCTCACGAAACTTGGCGTGAGAGGTATCTACGAGCGCCGTTTTTTCGCCTTGGATAATAAAGGAGTTGTAGGTGGTGCCGTTCTGCAAGCCAAATTCGATGTCGAAGCGATCGCGATCCCAATCGAGCGATCTGATCGTTGTCGTGTTTTCAGCAATGCCCTCAACCTGCATCGACAGGCGCTTTTGAACGGGCTCTTTGAGTAGGGGAGCAGCAGCAACCATCACAAATCTCCTAATGACTTCTTAGTGACTTTCTCATAGCTCAGAGCGCGCCCGACCAGCTAACCAGATAGCTATTCACTAGCGGAGGCGAGTTTAGCAACAAAAGTGTTTCTTAATTCATATTGTGCCGCAACTTACAGATCTTCGCAGCCTTCCACTGGTTATAAATACTTATCAGATGTATTGGATTGCAAAAAGACTAAATGGGTGCTGCCATAGCGCTTTTCTCTGATAATTTCTAAATTTGCCGGTAGCTGAGTCGGCTGCCAGTGCGCCGTACTATACTCCACGGCCACTTCCCCTTGCGCCCTCAAGCAGTTCCCTATTTGGTTCAAAACGGGGTGATACAACCCGCTGGCATAAGGCGGATCAAAATACACACAGTCAAATCCGCCTTTCAATTCGCTTTTCAGTCCGCCTTCCAATCCGTCTTGACCTGCTTGACCTGCTTGACCTGCTTGGCCTGAACAATCAACGACAATGCGCTGCAATTGCCTGACAACATTGCCTCTAATCACTTGAAATGACTGATCGGCTTGCGCCACCTTCTGCCAGTTTTGCTGCACAAGCTGACAAGCCGCCG
>QBMP01000205.1 GCA_003242115.1 Phormidesmis priestleyi | reverse complement strand
CCTGCGCCCCGGTCAGCGAAATCGCCGCCTGACCGCGCTCATGCAAGGCCATACTCAGCAGCGCTATGGTCACCTGCTCACCCGTCGAAAGCAGCATATCCATCTCCCTGCGGCTAGGATTGCTTGAAATGTCATGCGCCAGCTGCACTAAGCTATCGGTGCTTTTGCCCATCGCTGACACCACCACAATCACCGAATGGCCCGCCTGCGCAGTCGCTTGAATCCGCTCAGCCACCGCCTGAATTCGCTCCACGCTACCGACTGAGGTACCGCCAAACTTTTGCACAATCAGCCCCATGCTTTCCTCTTCCCGTTTAACGCTCTGCTTAGGGCTCTGTTTAACGCCCGCTCAACGCTCTTTGCGCTTTCTAACTTTACAATTTCTTCGCTGCAATAAGATACCAGCCCTTTTTTGAATAAAGTGTGGCCTAAAGTACTGACGAAACTCCCTTAGAGTTATAAACTTTAATTAAGATTTGCCACATCACTGGTTGCCCACTATGACAGCAGTTCTTCCGAACCGCCCCGTCTCGACCTCAAAAACTGCCACAGGAAAGTCTAAAGAAAAGTCTGGCGGCCAGTCTATCCCCCATGTAGTGATTGTGGGCGGTGGCTTTGGTGGGCTCTATGCTGCAAAGGCTTTAGGTAAAGTAGCCGTCAAAGTCACGCTGATTGACAAACGCAACTTTCATTTATTTCAGCCGCTGCTGTATCAGGTCGCGACAGGCGGCCTTTCGGCAGGCGATATTTCATCCCCGCTGCGGGCTGTGCTCAGCAAACAAAAGAACGTACAGGTGCTGATGGGCGAGGTGACGAGCATTGAGCCTGATGATCAGTGCGTGGTGCTCAAAAATGGCGAAACGCTAAGTTATGACAGTTTGATCGTCGCTACCGGCTCTAGCCATCACTATTTTGGGAAAGACGAGTGGGCTAGCATTGCGCCGGGATTGAAGATGCGCTAGAGGTGCGGCGGCGGATCTTTTTGGCGTTTGAGGCGGCTGAAAAGGAGAGTGATCCGGCTCGGCGCTCGGCTTTGCTGACCTTTTTTATTGTGGGTGGAGGGCCGACGGGCGTTGAGCTATCAGGAGCTTTGGCCGAGCTAGCTTACGAAACGCTGCGAGAGGATTTTCGCAGTATCAACCCCAGTGAAACCAAAATTGTTTTGCTAGAGGGTATGGATAGGGTGCTGCCGCCTTATCCGGGCGATCTTTCGATTGCCGCTAAGAAGTCTTTAGAAAAGCTAGGGGTAGAAGTGCGCACTTCGACGCTGGTGACCAATATTGAGGGCGATACGGTCACGCTGAAAAGCAATGGCGTTGAAGAAAAAGTGCAGGCGTTTACGGTGCTGTGGGCGGCGGGCATTAAGGCGTCGCCTTTGGGGAAAGCGATCGCTGACAAAACCGGGGCAGAACTAGATCGCATTGGCCGCGTGATTGTAGAGCCTGATCTGAGCGTACCGGGCTACCCGAATCTCTTTATTGCGGGTGATTTGGCTCACTACGCGCATCCCAGCAAAAGCTATGCCAGCGATGCGCCTCTGCCAGGAACAGCAGCGACGGCCATGCAGCAAGGCAGCTATTTGGCCAC
This sequence comes from Phormidesmis priestleyi, assembly GCA_003242115.1. GTDB lineage: Bacteria > Cyanobacteriota > Cyanobacteriia > Phormidesmidales > Phormidesmidaceae > Phormidesmis > Phormidesmis priestleyi_A. The sequence goes on along the minus strand of QBMP01000205.1, from coordinate 6,687 downwards.
GTCGATTGAGCGGCGGATAACGAACAAAGCCGTCAGTCCTTTTGAATACAAAGACAATGGCAGCTTAGCGGTGATTGGCCGAAATGAAGCCGTAGCAGACTTAGGCTTTGCCAAGCTCACTGGGTTTCTGGCCTGGATTGTCTGGATTTTTGTGCATATTTACTATCTCATCGAGTTCGACAATAAGCTGCTGGTGATGCTGCAATGGGGCTGGCACTATTTCACCAGTCAGCGCGGCGCAAGGCTGATTACCGGAGATGATTCGATTCCAGCGCTTTCTGCCCTTGTGATTGAGGAGATGACTCTGGGCGCTCAAGTGAGTGGTTCAACAGCGCTAGCTGATAAGGCGTAGCGACTCGACTATTAGCAGCACCCGAAAGATTCAGCTAAAAGATTTATCTGGATGGTTTAGCTAGCAAGCGAATATGCAGACAGCGATCGCACCATTCCCTAATGCAGCGGTAGCACCGACAAGAATAATCAATGCTACCGCTAATATCTTCTATAGAGATATAGAGACTGTTTTACTAATCTTTTTTGGCTTGCTTAGAATGCGGGGTTCCTGCATAGGGCTGTGAGCCTGTGGCCGGATAAGCGTCATCGTGGGGGCTGAAAATTCGATAGGCCGCTTCAGCCAGATAGGTAAAAATGCTCTTAAATCTTTGAAAAAGTGTCATGGCTGAATGCTCCTAAAGCTTAAGATTCCTAAAACAGAGACATCTTGAAAGGCTGATGCTGTTGAAGGTGTGGCTGAATCTGAACGTGAAGCTGAACAACAGTTTCTTAGCCGATGTCACTTAGATCGTAGCTTATACAAGTCGATGCACATGGGCTGAGAAGAGAGTAATCAGACAATTCTTTATAAGTGCATACGCAACGATACATACTGCTAGAAAAGGTCGTCAGCAAAGACAGCTCTGTACAGCTTTTTGTGATTGTGCCGTAACATGTTTTGATGGATGAAAACCATGAGTGTCGATAAGTCATGTCGGGATCTAATGCTGAATTGAGGGCTGAATCTGAAGCCTCTGGAGTTTCTGAAGAAAATGCTCCATTGACCGCCCCATTGACCAACGGCAAAGTTTATTTATTGGGCGCTGGCCCCGGCGATGAGCGCTATCTCACAGTCCATGGTCAGCGCCTGCTAGCTCAAGCCGACGCGCTGGTATACGACGCGCTGGTCGATAATACGCTGTTGCAGCAGCTTCCGGTGACCTGTGAGCAGTGGCATGTCGGCAAACGCGGCGGCCAGCCTAGTACGCCTCAGACTGACATTAATCAGCTATTAGTGCAGTTGGCTCAAGCCGGTAAGCAGGTAGTGCGGCTCAAAAGTGGCGATCCGTTTATCTTTGGGCGAGCGGCGGCAGAAATTCAGGCGCTGAAGGCGGCGGGCTGCTTATTTGAAGTGGTTCCAGGCATTTCTTCGGTGCTGGCAGCGCCACTATTAGCCGGTATTCCACTGACTGACCCGGTGCTGAGTCGAGGCTTTGGCGCTTTTACGGCGCATGAATTGGATGCGTTGGATTGGGATGCACTAGCTCGACTAGACGCGCTGGTGCTGCTGATGGGTGGACGGCAGCTTCGCGAGATATGCACTCGTCTGATTGCCCACGGCAAGCGGCCAGAGACGCCGATGGCAGTTGTGCGCTGGGCCTCGCAGCCGCATCAGAAAATTTGGCAGGGCACTTTGCTGAGTATGCCGCAGATTGTTGGAACACATTCGCTGTCACCCAGTGTGCTGGTGATTGGGGAAGTGGTGGGTCTGCGTGACTATTTGATCGCACCACCGCTACCGCCCCTGGCTTTGGTGGGGAAAACTATTTTGACGACTAGAGCTACGAGTCAGGCCAGTCAGTTTAATCAAATGCTGGTGGCAAAAGGGGCCAGCGTGGTGGATTTTCCGGCGCTGGAGATTCGAGCCCCGAAGAGCTGGCGGCAGGTGGATGAGGCGATCGCCCGCATCCATCAGTTTGACTGGCTGATTTTGACTTCTGCTAATGCGGTTAACTACTTTCTGGACAGGCTGCTGCACCAGGGTAAAGATTTTCGAGTGCTGGCGGACTTAAAGATTGCCGTGGTCGGTAAAAAAACAGAGGCTTATCTGAGGCAGCGCGGCTTGATGGCTGATTTTGTGCCGCCGAGCTTTGTTGCAGATTCGCTGATAGAACATTTCCCCGTGAATCCCGCTGGCTTAAAGCTGTTGTTTCCGAGAGTAGAGCAAGGTGGCCGGGAGGTGTTAGTGACAACAATGACGGCTAAAGGCGCAGTGGTTACTGAAGTCGCGGCCTATGAGTCGGCTTGCCCGGAGACGATTCCGTTAGCGGCTAAGCTAGCGCTTGAGTCCCAAGCTGTAGATGTAATGACGTTTGCGAGTTCTAAAACGGTGCGGCACTTTGCTGAGATGATGGCGCAGGCATTTGGCGCAGAGTGGCTAGATCTGTTGAAGGGGTGTGCTATAGCTTCTATCGGCCCGCAAACGTCCAAAGACTGCCGCGAACTGCTTGGAAAAGTCACCTTTGAAGCAAAAGAATATACCCTTGCCGGACTGGTTTCAGGCTTGGAAGAATGGGCACACCAGTAGTGAATCAGCGGCGAATTATTGGTTTGACGGGTGGGATTGCCACGGGCAAAAGCACGGTATCGGATTATCTGACGCAGCGGTATGGATTGCCGGTGCTGGATGCGGATGTGTATGCGAGAGCGGCGGTAGCGAAAGAGAGTAAGATTTTGAGAGTGATTCGCGATCGCTACGGCTCCCAAATCCTCTTGTCAGACGGCAACCTCAATCGCCCCCGCTTAGGCCAAATTATTTTCAATGACGCCACAGAAAAGACCTGGATAGAACAACAAATCCATCCCTTTGTTCGCACGCAGTTCAAAACAGTCGCGGCCACCTTTTTGCCTGACCAAACGCTGGCATATGCTATCCCGCTTTTATTTGAAGCCAACCTGACTCATTTAGTCACAGAAATTTGGGTTGTAACTTGTGGTGCCACCCAGCAAAAAGAAAGGCTAATGGCTCGAAATCAGCTTTCAGCGATAGAGGCTCAGTCACGAATTGACGCTCAAATGAGCTTAGAAGAAAAATGCAAGCGAGCAAACTATGTAATAGATAACTCAGCTAGCAAAGAAAAGTCATTTGCTGAAGTTGACAATATACTGAGGCTTTCAGTACCGTAGCTAATTAAGCTCACTGAAGATGGTAGTTAAGTACTTTATACGGCGCTTGTAGGATAGCGATCGCAACCTCTTGACTAATTCCCTCACTGCTTTTTACGTTCATACTTTCTATCTCCTCATATGCTGTATTTTTCTGTAAATAGTTTAGCAAGGTTTGCGCTTTAGCTTCTGTTGCCAGCTTGCTTGGCAGCACAACAACGCTGATGCCATGAGCAGCTAGTAAGGTGGAGCATCTTTCTACAAATAGTCGTTCACGAGTCAGCTGATTGCGAACAGATTTGCCATCAACAATTGGGTTTTGATGTGCGTATTGCTCACTGCGGTAAAAGTAATCGGTTACATAAGCGTACTGATTTTGATAAAATAGCCATGCTTGAGCCACTTCTGGATCGCCTTTTGCCAGTGCCTGCTTAGACGTTTTGAGATCCGTAGCAGCCATTTCCTTGTCCTCTGCTAAGTCTTGAAAACGCTGAAAGAATTCTGCTGCCGTCGGCTTAAAAGCTCCCCAGGGCGGCGCACAGACGATGCCATCAAATCCTCCTTGCTGAATGATTGTGCTGAAATGATAGCCCCAGTGAAACGGCTGTAAGACATCAATATCTTCCAACGTTAGCGGCTGTCGCTGCGGCTTGTCGGTAAGCTGCATGGCTTTGTATTGAATGCCAAGCTGCTGGCTCATATGGTTGAGCAGTAGCGTATCTAGCTTGCGTTGAGCTTTGGCATTGAGTCTTAAAATGTCTTCTCGTAACAGCGCTGCCATCGCATACGCCGGAATATTTCGGGCTTCGGCGAGGGCTTGATTGCGAGACTTGTAGTGCTCTAAGGCCAGGTTTTTGTCTGCCAGAACGGTCTGATAGCCGTCTGCGGCTAAGGGCTGCAATAGATTTCCTTGAAAAATGTCACCTGATCCGGCGGTGTTGATTCGATCAAAGTACGCTTCATCAACGGTGAGAAATCCGATTAAGCTGTTGCCGGTCATCACGTTGAAGGATAAATCTGCTAAGGGCTCGATCTGGCGCTTGTGTTTAGACGTCGAAACCATGCTCAGCAGCAGTTGCCAGCGCGTGGTTTCGGTTGCGCCCACTAAGATTTCGACGCCGTGCAGAGTGCTTCTTAAAATTCTCTTTTGAATAGTTTGCAGGAGATCGGGATCTGTTTCATTCGCGCTTTCTGTCAGACCTGAGCGCCATATTCTGAGCTGATCAGCTTGGGTTTGTTGACTGTAGCCCGTGAGAATGCTGAAAATATCGGTGAGCCGCTGGTGTAAAGCGACTAACAAACTGCCGCTACCGCAGGCCGGATCGACTAGCCGTAGGTCGGGTAGAATTTCTTGAATGAGCAGGTGGCATAGCCTAGCATCGGCGTTAAACAAATAATCATTCAGGGTCGTAAGAGAGTTTTGTTGCGGATAGATGCGGGAGAGCAGAAGAGTGTCTAGTGTGCGATCGCTCAACTCCCAAGCCAGCTCAGGCGTGCCCACATACTCAGACTTTGGCCGTGCCTGTTGCGCCCAATAGCGCTCTAGCCAATAGCTCAAATCACTACTCATCCAAGGGTTCAGCCGGTCGTCACTACTTTGCTCACTCAGCCAACCCAAAATCTCCTCAAAGGGCTGATCGCTAATAGCGATCGCCTCATACTGTTGCTCTAGTCGATGCGTATCAAACAAATGACCCAGAAAGGGGACGGTTCCCATTTGAGACTGTAAGGCTAAAGGTCGCTCTAATGCGGGCATTGATAAGCTTTGATACAGCGGCTGCAAGTAGGTCTGAAAAAAGAGATTTTCACCTCGCTGTAGCGATTGGCCGTACAGCGATTGTAAGCGCCAAGTGTCGCCTGCTAGCCAACCGCGCTGCTGAACTGCCTGCATTAAGATCAGCCGCTGCATGGTCACTATCGAATACTCTTGCCGGTGGCTGATATTGCTAATGCCAGAGGTACCCTCGCACAGCTGCTGCAATAAGCTTTCAAAGATGTCGCTTTCAAAGATGTCGCTTTCAAAAGTGTCGCTTTCAGAAATGTGTTGGTGGGCTGCGGGGCGATCGCGCTGCACCGTCGGAAACAGCGCTTTCTGGATGGGCGCACTCCCTTCTCCTGACAATCGACGTAGCCGATATTCCCAGATGGCAGTGGGCTGGCTAGACACATAGAGCGCCGTTTCGCTCGGCGATTGGCACCATAAGCTGCGCGTTTTGGCCGCATCGACAAAAATGACCAAAGGCACTGAACCCGATAGTGAGCCAGACAGTGAGTCAGACAGTGCAATAGCTTCGTAAATCTGCTGTCGTAGCGCGGTTGTCAGCAGCGTTTTTTCGCTGAGGCTCACCTGCCAAACGGTAACGTTATCTCGATAAGCAATCGGTTGGCAAAATAGCTGGTCTTCCTGACTAGCTGCCTGAATAGCTTGCTGAACAGCTTGATAATGAGCGGTCGAGATTTTGGGGCTGCGCTGCCAGCCAAGGGCTTGAAGGAATAGAGATTCGAGTGAGTGCGATCGCAATAGCGCGATCGCTGCCGCCAAATCTACCTTTCCTTTGGCCCGTTTATGGGCCTGCTCATTTACCTGATTCATTCACAGCCACCGGCATGGACTCGCTTAGCGTTTGCCTAATTCGATTGCTCGTGGCCAACTGCCGCTGCCTGATCTGCCGCCTGATCTGTGGCTTGAGCATTCCCTTCAATCGCCATCTCCTTGAACCTGTCCAGATCTGCCTGCAACGTTGAAGTTACCACCCGATCTATAAACGAATTGCTCATCATCAGCCGCGCCAAAATCGAAGGCAGCGCGTAGGCAATCGTCATTTTTACGGTGCTAGAGCCATCTTTATGGCCATAAAAGCGAATCGCGCCTCGGTTGGGTAAGCCATCTACTGACTCCCACTGAATTACTTGCTGAGGGAGCACTTTGACAATTCGTGACAGCCATGAAAATGACAGTCCGCCAGTGTTTAGCCGCCAGCGCGATAGCTCCGGGTTGTCTTTTAAAATTTCTACCGAATCAATCCACTTCATCCAGTTCGGCATCTGCTCTAGATCAGACCACATCTGCCAAACCTTTTCTAGTGGAACTTCCACATCTACGTGAACAGTATGCTCTAACCAATCTGCCATAAAAAACAGCCCTAGAAAAACCGGATGAAATCGCGCTGTTAGCCAGCTTTTGAGCCAGCTTCTCAGTATTCTTAGTAAGCTTTTGCCAGATCTTTTGTCAGATATGCAAACAAGCTAATCCTAAAGGGTGATAGCTTCATTCTAGCGCCACAGCGCAAACGTTATAGATACCTTATCCGATGTCTGTTTTATACGTGAGTCCGACCGGCCAAGACAGCCACGAAGGCACCGCCAATTTCCCGCTAAAGACCGTGACCCGTGCCCTTCAGCAGGCTCAGTTCGGCAGCGTCGTGCAGCTTTTGGCGGGCACCTATCAAACTGACGAGCAATTTCCGCTGATGGTGCCGGAAGGGGTCACCATTGCTGGCGCTGCGGCTGAAACGGTCACCATTCTGG
>QBMP01000204.1:7147-8334 GCA_003242115.1 Phormidesmis priestleyi | reverse complement strand
GAATAGGAATAAGTAGGGTATTAAATGATTGTATTGAATGCCTGAAATCGGCTGATATTTTCCGGAGCAATTTTTTGTAACGCGCTTAAATTCCTATTAGCTCTTTTATTTTTTTTAGCATTATGGCCATTTTGATCACGGGCGCTGCTGGCTTTATTGGTTACTTCTTATCGCTGCGGCTGTTGAAGGCTGGAGCGCATGTCTATGGTGTGGATAGCGTGAATGACTATTACGATGTCAGGCTGAAAAAAGATCGTCTAGCGCAGCTACAGGCGTTTGAAAACTTTACGTTTGAGCGGATAGATTTGAGCGATCGCACTGCGATCGCTACCCTGTTTGCTCAAAATTCTTTTAGCTGCGTGGTCAATTTGGCAGCTCAAGCTGGCGTGCGCTATTCGCTCGAAAATCCCTTGGCTTACGCCGACAGCAATTTACTCGGCTTTGTAAACATTTTAGAAGGCTGCCGTCAAAGCCAGGTCGCTCATTTGGTGTTCGCCTCTTCTAGCTCAGTGTATGGTCAAAATAAAAAGGTGCCTTTTGCCACCGATGACCGCGTTGATCATCCCGTTTCACTCTATGCGGCGACTAAAAAAGCCAATGAGCTGATGGCGCATTCCTATAGCCATCTGTACGGGCTGCCGGTGACCGGACTGCGGTTTTTTACCGTCTATGGCCCTTGGGGTAGGCCGGACATGGCCTACTTTAAGTTTGTCGAGGCGATCGCTCAAAACCGCCCTATTGACGTTTACAACCACGGCCAAATGCAGCGCGACTTCACCTATATAGACGACGTTGTAGAAGGCATTTTGCGGGTGATGGATAACCCTCAGCCCCAGCGCAGCGGCGCTGAAGCTCAAGCTCAAAACCTTTCTACGACAGCGCCCTACAAAATTTACAACATCGGCAATCACAGCCCGGTGACGCTCATGGACTTCATCACCACCATTGAGCAAGCGATGGGTAAAAAGGCTGAAAAAAATATGCTGCCCATGCAGCCAGGCGATGTTCCGGCCACCTACGCGGATGTGCAGGATCTGATGGATGATGTCGGCTTTAAGCCTTCTACCCCGCTATCAGTAGGCATTCAAAAGTTCGTTGAATGGTATATGGACTATTACGACGTTAAATAATCGCCCAATTAACCAATCAATCAGGCAATCAACCCGCTACTAAATATGGAGCTAAGG
>QBMP01000204.1:1188-7137 GCA_003242115.1 Phormidesmis priestleyi | reverse complement strand
GAGCTAAGGAGATTCGAACTCCTGACCCCCTCAATGCCATTGAGGTGCGCTACCAACTGCGCTATAGCCCCGACTTGCCGAATGCCATCTAACTTTCAGACTAAGCCCAAACAAAGCTCGAACAAAGCTGGCGTCAGATATCGGCTGAGCATCCATAATCGCGTAAGAATGATGATCTCGTCAAGCCGGATTGCCGACCTGTTGAGATAATGTGTTGAGATAACTTTCTATAGCGCCAGCGACCATGACCGCTTTTCCCCCTTCTAACCCTGGTTCGGCTAACCCCGATTCAGCGGCTAATTTTTCGGCCCCGCCTATCCCGGAGGCGCAAGCCACGACGCCAGCCGCGATTGACACCCTCAAGACTCAGCTGCGCCGCAAAGAAGGCAACTGGGTAGAGTGGGGCAAAGCTTGCAACACCTTGCAAAAAGCGGGCCTGTCACCTCAGGCAATTTTTGAGGCCACTGGCTTTGAGCCGATTCAGCAAAATCAGCTAATCGTGGCTTCCCAGGTTTTTGATTCAATGGTGGCAGGCGGTGTAAGTGACTCTGCGAGAACGCACTACGAAACCCGTGGCAGCGATAGCCTATACGAATTTCGGATTTTGGCTCACAGCGATCGCGCGGCGGCGGCTGACTTTGCCTACAGCAATGAGCTTGATAGCGATCAGGTGAAAGAAATTGTCAAAGCGCTCAGAGACTTTACCTATAGCGAAACGCCACCTCCTGGCTTTGAAAAAACGATGGGCGATGCGGCGGCTTACTACTATTGGCGGTTGGCGCGTCAGCAGGGAGATTTGCAGGCGCGATCGCGCTTAATTGCCCAGAGCCTACGATTTGTCACCAGCAGCAGCGCCCGCAGCCAAATCGAAAAGCTGCTCACCGACTTTTCGGTCGTGAAGCAAAAGCCCGCGCCGCGACTGCCGATTTTTCGGCTAGAAAATGAAGCCGATGCGCCCGTAATTATGCCTGTTGCCGGTCAAATGCCGATTCCCACTGCCGACTACAGCGCCGTGCCGGGGGCTAATCCGGAAGAGCCCTTTGGGATGGTGAAATTTTCTGGTACGGGCGCATGGTTGCCGGTTCCGGGCTGGCTAGTGATTCTTAAGTCCGAAGATCCGATTGCGCTACTGGCAAATGGCAGCGATCTGCCCAATTTGCCCGATCACCTTTCCGCGACGGAGCCAGTGATGGTGATTGTGGATAGAGCCAAGCGAGACTGGGATGAATTTAGCTATTATGCTATCGATGCAGGCGGGGTGATCGCCTTCAAATGGTTTGATGAAGCCCCTCAAGAGAAGCTGCTCGGCAGCATTATTTTGATCATGCGTCCGCAAAAAATTCTCGATGCCAGCTACACCCAAGAATACTGGCAAACAGATGAGTAGTCAGCGCCTAGTTCTGACCTTTAATTTCTGGCCTTTAAAGAGATAATGGAAGAGTCAAAAAGCGTGCAATTAAAGCGGCCAACGGAGAGCATAAATTTATGGCGATAGAGCGGCGAATGTCTAGGGATATGTTCAATGAAAGCGCCTTTGTAGAACTGCGCCAAGTTTGCATGACGCCCAGTGGCTTGTTTGAGCCGGGTAAGTATTTAGTTGGTCAGCTTCCCGATGCGGCGTTTGAAATGGGCTTGGTAGAAGCCCTGCCGCCTGTACGGGGTAAAAGCGAAGAAATTGCCCCGGATTTACCCCAAGATGATCCTGCTCAAGATTGAGTTCAGCCGCGCTTAAACTGGGGTCATGGCCTCTCGATAGTCTTATGAACAGTTTTCAGATAGCCTTTAAGCGCCTTTTAAGTTAAGCCATAGCCCAAGGAGCCTTTCCCATTTACACCCGTCCTTTAGCCAAACTTATCGAAGAATTTCAGCGCCTGCCGGGTATTGGACCCAAGTCGGCTCAGCGCCTAGCCATGCACATGCTCAAGCGCCCTGAAGCGGAAGTCAGAGCCTTAGCCAATGCCCTGATTGATGCCAAGCAGCAGGTGGGCCAATGCTCTCGCTGCTTTCACTTATCGGCTGAGCCGGTCTGTGATATCTGCCTGTCCCAAAGCCGGGATCCGAGTACGGTCTGTGTCGTGGCCGACTCGCGCGATGTGATCGCGCTGGAGCGAACCCGTGAGTATAAGGGCCGCTACCACGTTTTGGGCGGGCTAATTTCGCCGATGGATGGTATTGGCCCTGAGCAGCTTAATATTGGTCAGCTCGTACATCGGGTCAATAAAGAAGCGACTCGTGAAGTGATTATGGCGATTAGCCCCAGCATTGAAGGCGATACAACGACGCTGTATGTCGGGCAGCTGCTGAAGCCCTTTACAAAAGTAACTCGCATTGCGTTTGGCCTGCCGATGGGCGGCGACCTGGAATATGCGGATGAAGTGACGTTGGCTCGGGCCTTAGAAGGACGGCGGGAGTTAGATACTTAGATTCAACCCAGACATTAATACGCTAGGGTTTCTAGCGTATCGAGTAGATATAAGCGCACGAACTGCTCGTCGCTAGTGGCGGTGGTAATGGAAGAAAGCTGCTCGACTCGCCAGCGCTGAAAGCCGGAACTAGCTGCAATGGCGCTTTTTAGGCTCTGCCACAGTTCGGCGTCTTCGGCGGTGTGAGTGGGTTCTACAGGTAACGAATTAGCCATAGTTTCATGGTCTCCAATCGAAAAGCACTTAGAAAAAAGAGCCTCATCGCTCTCACTTGGTTTAAAGATAGCTTAAGGGCGAAAATACGGATGTATTGATTGCCACGATTTGACTGCTATTTGATTGACTGCTATTTGCCTGCTAACTGGCGCAAGATAAAGACCTAAGCTTGCTCTAAAGCCTCTGATGAAGCCTCTGCTGGCGGCGGCACAGCCGGTTCTATTGATAGAGCCTCTGGAGCATCTGAAGTCTCATCTATAGGTAACAGTTTGTCAACGCGCAGTCCCAAAATAAGGAAGTCATGCGCGATCGCCGCCTGCTCATAAGGCGTTACCCGCTTCAGGGTGCTTGGGCCCACGAGGAGCGATCGCCCCGCACTCACCGAAATTTGTAAAAACAAGCAGGCCAAAAAGAAAGACACCGCCGCAGTTATTAAACCAGCCGAAGGCGTCATCAGCGGCTTAATGTGGGGCAATTCTGCATACAGCGCTTGCAAAATCCACAGCGAAAACCCGGCGGTGAGCCCCGCGAGTATTTTTACCTGAAGCGTCTTTAAAACCTGTAAGCAGCGGCGCTGATCGTCGCTTAACGCGGTGGGCTTTAGTGCCAAAGGCGGCAAACTAAAAACGTAAAACGGTTTGACTAGCTGCATCCCTAGCGGAGGGACAATGCTGAGTAGCGCGATCGCCCAAAACTGAGCCCCAAAGGCGACAGGATAATCGAAGGCAGAACCAGTGGAAGCCAGCCCTGCCAAACAGATATCGAGCAGCAGCGGCACAGCCGCCAACCCAGCGGTATGAATCCACAAATAGCGGTTCTGCTGCACCTCAATCATGGTCTTTATCGCGTTACGTCTGCTAAGTTAGCGCTGAACTAGCGTTAGGCCGGTGCTAGGGTTCGGCGCTGTGAAATCAGCTTGAAGGCGTCAATAATATCGCCCTCTTTCCAATCGTTAAAGCCACCGACCGCAACTCCGCACTCAAAGCCAGAATTGACTTCTCTGGCGTCTTCCTTCATCCGTTTCAGCGAGTCGAGATTGCCCTCGTACATCACCTCTTGGCCGCGCGTTACCCGCACCTTACAGTTTCGAGTCACCTTGCCCGAAAGCACATAGCAACCCGCAACCGTTCCTTTGCGCACAGGGAACACGGCTCGGACTTCTACCTTGCCCAGCGCTTCTTCGACTAGCTCAGGTTCTAACAGCCCTTCCATTGCGCCTTCGATGTCTTCAAGCAGCTTGTAGATGATGTCGTAGTCGCGCACATCTACGCCCAGGTTATCGGCAGATTGTCTGGCCCCGGAGGCAAGCGTCGTGTTAAAGGCGATGATCACCGCGCCACTGGCTGCGGCAAGATCCACGTCTGTTTCACTAATTTCGCCCGGTGCGGCCATCAGCACCCTAATCTGCACCTCGTTTTGAGGAAGCTGCTGTAAGGAGCCCAAAATCGCTTCGAGCGAACCCTGCACGTCGGCTTTGAGAATCAGATTCAGCTCTTTGAGATCGCCCTCTTTGGCCTTTTCAGACAAAGAGTTCAGCGTGACTCGGCGAGAAGCCATTGTCTGCTGTAGGCGTGACTGACGCTGCTCAATCGCTTTTTCTTCAGCGGCTATTCTGGCATCGCGCTCATCGGCATACACCTGGAATTCTTCACCGGCTGGCGGGACATCGTTCAGGCCGAGTACCTCCACCGCAAAAGAAGGCAGCGCTGCTTGAGAGCGATTGCCGCGATCATCCACCATCGCTTTAACACGTCCAAAAACTGGGCCTGCCGAAAAGGCATCACCAATTTTTAGGGTGCCGTTTTGCACCAGCAAGGTGGCGACTGGGCCGCGCGCTTTGTCGAGATGGGCTTCAATCACGGTGCCTTTGGCTAGGCGATCTGGATTGGCCTGCAAGTCTTCGATTTCTGAGACGAGCAGCAGCATTTCGAGGATGGTATCGACGTTTTCGCCGGTAAGTGCACTGACGGGCACCATAATGGTGTCACCGCCGTATTCTTCCGGCACGAGCTCATATTCCATCAGCTCTTGCTTGACCCGATCAGGATTGGCCGCTTCCTTGTCGATTTTGTTGATGGCGACCACAATCGGTACGCCCGCTGCTTTGGCATGGCTAATCGCCTCAATGGTCTGTGGCCTGACGCCATCGTCAGCCGCGACGACCAAAACGGCAATATCGGTGACCCTTGTGCCCCTTGCCCGCATGGCGGTAAACGCCTCGTGACCAGGCGTGTCTAGAAAGACAATTTGGCCAGATTTGCGATCGCTGTGCGGATTGCTCTTGAGATCGACATGGTACGCGCCGATATGCTGAGTAATGCCCCCAGCTTCACCTTCAGTGACCTTGGCCTGACGGATGTAGTCGAGCAGGCTGGTTTTGCCGTGGTCAACGTGGCCCATAATCGTGACGACCGGCGGACGCGGCTGCAAGCTACCAGTGTCTTCATCGCCGACCATTTGGGTCACTTTGCGGGCTTCAGGCGCTTCTTCGGCTGTGACCGCTTCTACCTCAAACTCTTGCGCCACCATTTCAGCGGTGGGCATATCCAGGGTTTGGTTGACGTTGGTGGCAATGCCTTTAAAGAAGAGCAGCTTGATGATTTCAGTTTGCGGCACCGCTAACTGATCGGCTAAATCATGCACGCTGATGCCACCTGTGAGCACAATCATTTCTGGTCTTTCAGGGGCGACTTCCTGACGGCGTTCTCTGCGTTCGCGGCGAGAGGGCGATCGCGTTTTAGTCTTCTTAGTAGTGGGCGCAGGTTTCGATTGCCGCTGGCCTTTGGGCTTGGGCGGACGCATCAGCGAAATGTTGATCTGCTCGGTAGTGACCTCACTGCTGTTGGAGTCAACATCCTCAAAATCATCGTCGTCGTCGATAATGACGCGCTGACGCTTGGTTTTGGCGACTTTCTTGGGCCGGATTTCCTGCTCTTCGTCTTCATCACCGGGAACGCGATCATGCCTTTTGGGCGGTCGTGGCGGCGTTGGCCGACGCAGTTCTGATGAAGGATCTGAAAAAGTACCCTCGTCATCACCGTCGTCACTATCTGAGCTGGTATCGGTGCCAGCAAGATCGTTATCAGGTGGTCGAGACGGCGGACGTCGCAGCTCAGTTGCGGGTTTGGGGGGTGCGCTAGGAGCGGCTGTACCTGCACCAACGGCAGTTCTGCTAGGACGACCAACGGTGGACGAAGCGCTACCGGCATCTGTGCGATCGCGCTTTAGTACAGGGCGAACCGCACGGCTACTCTCTTCACTACTATCGCTGCTGCCACTGTCGTTTCTGGGGCCTGAGGCGGGTCTGTCC
>QBMP01000204.1:0-1178 GCA_003242115.1 Phormidesmis priestleyi | reverse complement strand
CTCTACCAGACTCGGCTTTAGCTGCCCAGGACGAGTTGCGCCAGATGTTGTGACAATGCGCTCCGGTTCTCGCCGCGAGACGGGTCGAGTGGCCTCTGGGACAGGCTTTGGCGATTCCGCCTGCGCACTGGCACTACTGTTAGTGTTGGCCGATCCATCGCTTGAGCTGCTAAGGCTGCTTTCAGGGCGATCGCTCTGAAGGCTCTGATCGAGTGGAGCCGTCTGTAGTTGACTAGCTTGCCCTGGGGAAGGATCGACAGGATCGGGGCTCGATTGAGCGCTGAGCGGCGAATCCACTGCCGAACCCATTGTCGCCGGACGGCTAGGAGGCCCTGCCAAAGCCGGACTGCTGAGCTGACTCGGCGAAGCAGGCTTGGCTGCTGTCGCACTGGTATTCTCTGCATTGGCTGCTACAGCGGGCGCTGAGTCAGTCGGACGAGCGGCCTCTGGCGGTGTCGCCGGACGAGGATAGCGACGGATTTCCAAAATCTGTTGCTCGCGAGGACGAACGGGCTTTTGAACAATGGAGGGCTTGGCTCTTGGGGGGCTAGCGCTATTGCTGCGGGTAGGTTGGGGTTTAATGGCTTTGCTAGCGGGCTTGTAGCTATTGGCTTTGGCCACCGCTATGATGCGACTAGCATCCTCTTCCGAAATAGTACTGCTGTGGCTTTTCACTGCAATCTCTAGCTGGTCGCAAATCGCCAAAATGTCCTTGTTTTCTAAATCTAGCTCCTTAGATAGCTCGTAAATTCTTACTTTGCCCTTGTTCATCCTTTTCCTCTTAAAACCTGACTAACCAAATGTGTTTTACATAAGACCTATCGCCCTTATTGACCTAACACGCTTAAACTGCTTAAACGCCAGAACCCTCAATGCTTTTTTCTCACGAGTTCTCCCGTGAGCGGTTCAAAAAGTGAGTGCTGTGACTTTAAAACTCTGATTCTAAAGCATAGGATAGATCGGCCTCTATTTGCCAACCTCAACACAGATATACATGGTCTAACAGGCCAAGCCTGATGCGCTAGGTCTGAGCATGATTTTATCTGTGGTTCAAGCTTTAAAGCGCTACTAACGTCAAGTCCTCACGATTACTGTCAAATTATTGTAGTCAAAACGAGTCGCATATGACCTGATCTTCTGCAAGATATTTTGCTGGCAACTTTCCTCAATGAATATTC
>QBMP01000203.1 GCA_003242115.1 Phormidesmis priestleyi | reverse complement strand
GGGTGGAAATGGCGTTTGCCATGCAGGTGCGCTTGCAGCAGCTGATGAGAGACTGCGCTCGGCCTTCGCAGAATCGAAACTATAAGAACAATTACAGCGATCAGATCGCGGTGCATATCTTTCAGCGATCGCCCCATCTCGCGAAAGGCCGCAACTCCCGAACTCAGCGCTTGGTCGAGCGGTTGTGCAAAGCTAAGCAAATTCATGTGCATACGAACCAGAGCGTGTGCGAGGTCACGGCCGATGCAGTGCGCTGTGAATCGGGGCTGGTGGTGCCGTGCGATCGCACCTTCTGGGTGACCAATGCTTCGGCCCCACCCTGGCTAAAAGAAAGCGGACTGGCCCTGACTGACAATGGCTTTTTGGCGGTTCGAGACACGCTGCAATCTTGCTCTCATGCCAACGTGTTTGCAGCCGGTGATGTGGCGACGATGGTAAATCATCCTCGGCCTAAAGCGGGCGTGTTTGCGGTGCGTCAAGGCCCACCGCTGTATGAAAACTTGAAGCGGCAGGTGAGTGGGAGGCCGCTCAAGCCCTTTCAGCCGCAAAGGCGCTATCTGAACATTATTGATACGGATAGGGAGTCAGCGATCGCCTCTTGGGGGCCATTCGCCATTCACGCTAAATGGTGCCGCGCCTGGAAAAACCGCATTGACCAAAAGTTTATGGCAACGTTTTCAGACTTTCCTAACATGGAAACGGATGCGGATGCGGATGCGAATGGGACTGCGCTTACCCATTCGCGGACTAAACAGCCTCACATGCACTGTGCGGGATGCGGTTCTAAAATCGGTGCTTCGGTGCTGTCTCAAGTGCTTGAGCGAGTGCGCTCTGAAGCGCCTAGCGATGCCGAGTGGCCTGATCGCGCAGCGGTATTAGCTGGCTTAGATGCGCCGGACGATGCGGCGATTGTGCAAGTTCCTAACGGCAAACTGCTTGTTCACACCGTTGATCACTTCAGTGCGCTAGTCGATGATCCGTTTATCTTTGGTCAAATTTGCGTCAATCACTGCCTCAGCGATCTGTTTGCGATGGGCGCAACCAGTCATAACGTGCTGGCTTCGGCGACGATTCCGTATGGCAGCGATGCGAAACAGGCCGAGACGCTTTATCAGCTATTATCTGGGGCGATGTTGGCGCTAGCTGAGGCGCAAACGTTTTTAGTCGGCGGGCACACTACAGAAGGCCCGCAGCTCTCTTTGGGGTTTGCCTGCAATGGTTGGATTGAGCCCGATCAAATATGGCGAAAAAGCGGCATGGTGACAGGGCAATCGCTGATTTTGACCAAGGCGCTGGGAACCGGGACGCTGTTTGCCGCCGATCAGCAAAAGCAGGCCAAAGGACGCTGGATCGAAGCGGCGGTAGAGAGTATGCTGCGCTCAAATCGGCTAGCGGCTGATTGCTTGCGGCAATGGGGTGCGACGGCCTGTACCGATGTTACGGGCTTTGGACTGGCGGGCCATTTATTAGAGATGATGCGCGCTTCGGGTGTGAGTATTGTTCTAGATTTAAACCAGATTTCGCTATTGCCAGGAGCGGCTCACAGCTTGGGCAATGGTTGGCTGAGTTCCTTGCATCAGCGGAATGTGGAGAGTGCGATCGCTTCTATCCAACCCCAAAATTCAGCCAGCTATTTATCCCTCTCCCCTCTGCCCCAATTCCAAATTCTCTTCGATCCGCAAACCTCAGGCGGACTGCTAGCAAGCATTCCTGTTGCCCACACCGATCAGTGCCTGAGCGCCCTGCACCGCATCGGCTATACGCAAAGCCGATGCATCGGTACCGTCGATGCGCCTGCGGATAGACCCGTCGTTGCGGTCAAACCCACTACAATTGCAGGGTGATCAAGCTCCAGCTATTGCCCAACTATTGCCTGTGCCCCAAACTTTAGCCGTTTCAATTGATGAATTTTTAAAAGCGGCTGGCCCGATCCTCGATGTACGTAGCCCTAGCGAATATGCGCAAGGCCATATCCCAGGTGCGATTAGCTTTCCGCTATTTAGCGACGACGAGCGGGCTCAAGTCGGGATTTGCTACAAGCAGCAAGGCCGCGATCAGGCGGTAGAACTGGGATTTGAAATTGCTGGGCCAAAGTTTGCAGACTTTATTCGGCAGGCGAAAGGAATCGCACCCGACAAAAAAGTGCGCATTCACTGCTGGCGCGGCGGAATGCGTAGCGGCGCGATCGCCTGGACACTCGACCTAGCAGGCTTTCACACAATCACCCTACAAGGCGGCTACAAAGCCTTTCGGCAGTGGGTTCGCCGCACTGTCGCCACACCGCAAAACATTGTTTTACTCGGCGGTATGACCGGCACCGCCAAAACCGACATTCTCCATGCCCTCGCCCAACAGGGCGAACAAGTGCTCGATCTAGAAGGCTATGCCAGCCATCGAGGCAGCAGCTTTGGCGGCGTGTGTTTACCGCCCCAGCCCAGCACCGAGCAGTTTGAAAATTGGGTAGCTGGCGCTTGGCATCGGTTTGATTCGCAGCGGCCAATTTGGATAGAGGCCGAAAGCCGCCGGATTGGCACCTGCCGACTGCCGCCGGAGCTGTTTGAGCAGATGGAAGCGGCCTTTGCTTTAGAAATCACTCGCCCGATAGATGAACGACTGGCTTTGCTGGTAGATATTTACGGTCAGGCCGATCCGACTGAGCTGATAGCGGCTACCGAGCGGATTCGCAAACGGCTAGGCGGTAAAAGAACTCAAGATGCCGTCGCCCTGATTCAAGCAGGCGATCTCACCGCCGCCTTTGCGATTTTGCTTACCTATTATGATCGCACCTACCGCTATGGGCTAGAGCAACGCACTAGCTTCGTGCCCGAAATTGACGTTAGCGGGCTAAGCGCCGAGCAAGCGGCTGAGCGGCTACGAGCCTCCCTTCAGGATAAAAAATAGGCGTTGCTGAATAGCAGCATGAATTCAAAATGTATACTCGGAAATATCGACACTTATAAAAGTCAGTCAGAAGTCAGTTCATACACTGAATCAGCAGCGCGGAAGAAATCAGTGTGCTGGCGCTAGCTTTGAGCCATTGCCTGCTGCGCCTCAGCTAAATGCTTCTGCAGAGTGGCTTTTGGTAAAGGGCCAGCCAAATGCTCCCAGGGCAGCATCTGATCGATAGGCCATTCGTCGTGAACGTAAAAGTCTAGGGGCGGCAGTTTGCCTTTGAGCGCTTTGAAGGCGCGGCGGTAGCTGCCCAAGGTATCGCCAAAGCCTCGGGTGAGTTCTAGCAGATCGGCAAGGCGGCGATCGCCCCGTGAAATCAACGCCTGAATGACTGACCAGCTATAGCTTTCGGGCCGAAAATCAATGCCCTCAGGTCGCAGCTGCTTTTGCAAAAACTTCAGCCGCTTCTCCGCCTGCCGGTTCACGCCGTACCATTGAAACGGCGTATGCCCCTTCGGCACAAACGTACTGCATCCCAACGTCAGCTTCAGCCCCGGCACCTGCTTTTTGAGTTGAATCATCAGCGTCGCCGTTTGGCTCAAGTCATCGGTTTGCTCTCCGGGCACACCCGCCATGCCATATAGCTTTAGCGCTTTTAGCCCGCCCGTTTTAGCCTGCTGCGCTGCGGCGACAATTTCATCCGTATCCAGCTTTTTATTGACGATATTGCGTACTCGCTGCGATCCGCTTTCAATGGCGATGGTAATCGAGCGGGCATCGTGCTTCACCAGCGTTTCGGCCAGCTTTTGATTGACGGTGTTGGTGCGTACCGATGACATGCTGAGGCGCACATCGTCGTATTGCGGCTGATTGAGATAGTCCAGCAGGCTTTCAAACTCAGGGTGCTGCGTAATTGAAGCGCCGAGTAGCCCAAGCCTGCGCGTCGCTTGTAAGCCCCGCTCAATCGCTGGAATTAAAGATTTTTCAATGCTAGCGGCGCGAAAAGGCAGGGTCAGATAGCTAGCTAAGCAAAACCGGCACATCTCCGGGCAGCTCCGCACGACCTCGACCATAAAAATATTTTCCCAGGCGGCTTTGGGTGTCACTACCGTCGAAGCGGAGAGCACATTGCCGCGATAGGTCTGCTTTTGGACGATGCTGGGCACTTCGCTATCAGTCGGTGTAATGGCAGCAATCGGGCCATCGGCGGCTTCGTAGGTAACCGCATAAAGATCAGGAACGTAGACGCCCGGTACTTGGGCTAAGGCTTTGAGTTGGTGTGTGCGATCGCACTCTCGCACTTGCTGATAGGCATCCAAAAAATCATCCAGCAGCGTTTCGCCATCGCCCAGCAAAATCACGTCAAAAAAAGCGGCAAACGGCTCTGGATTGGCGGTCAGTACCGGCCCGCCACCAAACACAAGCGGATGTTCGTTCTCCCGCTCTTGAGCCCGCAGCGGAATGCGCTGATCTTCCAATAAATTCAGCACATTCACATAGTCTAGCTCCCACGACAGCGAGAATCCGACTAGCTCTGCGGCTGTCGGCAAAGGCTCACGCACATCGGTAAATAAGCGACTCACCTCAATATCAGGCCGCTGTGACAGCATCGCCCACACCACCTGATAGCCCAAGCTCGTAATCCCAACGCTGTACTCATTAGGAAATGCAAAAATGACCGGCACCGCATTGGGTTGGGGCGCGATCGCTTCAAATAATCGTTTCTCAATCGAGAAAACTGAATTAGACACAAAGACTCAGCAGTCGGTAAAAGTGAACCCTAAGCCTAACACTCTGCTCTGGTACTCTGCTCAGGGACTCTGATCAATCAATCAGCTTGCGATAGCCTGCATAGCCTAATGCCAACAGCAGCGCCATTAGCCCTAAAAACGTCCCAAACGGCAGGTAAGAAAAAAGCACAATCCGAATTTTTGAAAGCACCCAAGACAGCGCCAAAAAAGCACCGCCCAGCAGCAGCAGCCCCTGCATCGTGCGAAAGGCAGGAATAAGCTGAAGCGGCAATCGCAAGCGCGACAGCCACAGCGAAACCGCCAGATGATAAATCGGCAAAATCAGCAGCGCAACGTCGGCTTGGCTCACCACCTTAGCCCAGCCGCCGGTATTAGTTGCATAGGCCAAATAGCCCACCAGCATCAAAATACTCAGCGTTGAAAGCGCTAGATTCAGGCTCAGAAAAAGCGGCTCTTCGCGCTGCTGAGGAATCACAAAACAAAGCAAATAAGTCACCCACGGACTGCCCACCAGCAGCAAAATGATTGGGATGCGGTAAGCCAAAATTTCGCTATAAAGCGTTTCTAAAGACATGAGTTCGCAGTTATCCTATCCAACAGCTCTGCTTTACAGCAAAATCAACCGCCCAGTGTAGATCCTCACCGAGAATTTGGGCTTAAAAAACGCATAAAGAGCAGGTGCTTCACACACCTGCTCTTTATGTATAGTCAACTTGTATCGTCAACGGTTGTATAGTCAACAATTTTTAGTTAATGGTTGATCAAACTATCAAGCCTCAAGCAACAAGCAAGCCTCAAACAACAAGTCGCTCTAGTCTTTCCACTTGCTGGCTACAAGCTCAGCCAAGTCAACCACGCGCTGGCTGTAGCCCCACTCATTGTCGTACCAAGCGATGATTTTTACCATGTCGCCATCAAGCACCAGCGTCAGCTCAGAGTCGATAGTGGCAGAGGCATCATTTTTACGGAAGTCCACCGAAACCAAAGGCTCATCGGTATAGCCTAAGATGCCCTTCATCGTAGTTTCAGAAGCTTCCTTCAAAACTTTGTTAACTTCTTCGGAAATGGTTTTTTTTCTGACTTGCGCCACTAAATCCACAATCGAAACGTTGGGTGTTGGCACTCGCAACGCAATTCCATTCAGCTTACCGGCCATTTCTGGAATCACCAACGCAACGGCTTTGGCCGCACCAGTGGTGGTTGGAACGATGTTGACCGCAGCGGCTCTTGCCCTACGCAAATCGCGGTGACTCGCATCCAAGATTCGCTGATCGCCTGTGTAGCTGTGGGTAGTGGTCATCGTGCCTTTGACGATACCGAAATTGTCGTTAATAACTTTGACTACCGGGGCAAGGCAGTTAGTCGTACAGCTAGCGTTGCTGATAACGTTTTGCTTGTCATGCTCATAGTCTTGATCGTTGACACCCATAACGTAGGTGCCAATGTTGCCGCCTTTACCAGGGGCCGTGATCAAAACCTTCTTAGCGCCCGCTTCAATGTGGCGAGAAGCGCCTTCTTCACTGTTAAAGACACCCGTTGATTCAATGACGAGATCAATGCCCCAATCTTTCCAGGGCAAGTTGCTAGGATTGCGGTCGGAGTAGCACTTAATGACGTTGCCGTTGACCGTCATGGTGTCAGCATCATAGGAGATGTCAGCATCTAACGTACCGAGCAAAGAATCATATTTCAACAAATGGGTGTTGATTCTAGGATCGGACGTATTGTTAACAGCAACCAGCTCTAGGTTGCTATTTTCTCTTGTCAGCCAACATCTTAAAAAGTTTCGGCCGATACGCCCAAAACCATTGATCGCTACTCTAACCACTGCGCAGAACCTCGCGTCTTTAGAAACAGATATGAAAAAAGGAGAATATGAAAGTCAAGTTAAGTCTTCATAAGCACGATTATCATATCGCATCGTTGTCCCCCCAAGGCTGCAGGCAACCTGAGGTTAGGGGCAGATTGGCCATTCCTGGTATGATACGCCTGATTATTAATGATGTGCCACGGCTTGAGAGGAATTTAAACATGCTGAATTCAGTGGATTTCAGCGGTAGACCATTTCACTTTATCGGAATAGGTGGAATTGGGATGTCGGCTTTAGCACATGTGCTGGCGAGTCGCGATTTGCCAGTTTCTGGTTCAGATCTGCGTTTGAACCCGATCACTGAGCGGTTGGCTGCTCAAGGCGTACACATTTTCAATCAACAGCGCGCGGAGAATCTGGCCTTTTTTAAGGGTCAAACGACGCCTCAGGTCGTGTGCTCGACGGCAATTGGGGCGCAAAATGCTGAGTATGCGCAGGCAGTGGCCATAGGCTGTCCGATGTTTCATCGCTCTGATATTTTGGCGGCGCTGATGAATGAGCGCAAAGGCATTGCGATCGCAGGCACCCACGGCAAAACCACCACGAGCAGCTTGGTCGGCTACCTGCTGCTAAAAGCAGGGATTGATCCGACGATTATTATTGGTGGTGAGGTCAGCACTTGGTCGGGCAACGCCTATGTGGGCAAAAGTCAGTATGTGGTAGCAGAAGCCGATGAATCAGACGGTTCGCTGGTAAAGCTGGCCGCTCATATTGGCGTGATTACCAATGTTGAATTAGATCATCCCGATCACTACAGCAGCCTCGATCAGGTCGTGGCGATCTTTGATAAGTTTGCAGATCAGTGTGAAACGGTGATTGGCAGCATTGATTGCCCGACGGTGAAAAGCCGCCTGAAGCCCGATATTTCTTACAGCCTAGAGGCAGACTCAGGCGCAGACTATATCGCCACTCACATCCGTGAAACGGCGGAGATGACGACGGCTGAAATTTGGGAGCGCGGTGAAAAACTGGGCGATTTGTCGGTGCCTTTGCTGGGGCTGCACAACCTCAGTAATGCGCTAGCCGCAGTCGCGGTGGCTCGGCAGCTAGGAGTGAGCTTCGAGACGTTGGCGGCTCATCTGCCTGGGTTTCAAGGCGCAAGCAGGCGCTTTGAGCACCGAGGCTTTTACCAGGAGATCTTGTTTGTCGATGACTATGCGCATCATCCTAGTGAGGTCAAGGCGACTTTGGCGGCAGCTCAGGTGCAGCGTAGCGGGGCGGTGCCTTCGGGGTGCGATCGCCATGTGATCGCCGTTTTTCAGCCCCATCGCTACAGCCGGGCTTCGACGTTGCTAGACGAATTTGCCGCTGCTTTTGACGGGGCCGATAGAATTTTGGTCACCGACATCTACAGCGCTGGGGAGACAAATACGGCCAATATTACGGGAGAAAAAGTGGCTGAAGCGATTGCCCAACATCAGCCCAACACCGAGTATTGCGCCAGTCTCGAAGCGGTCACGCGATCGCTTCAAACCAGCTTATACCCCGGCGATATCGTCATCTTTTTGACCGCAGGCAACCTCAATCAGATCATTCCTGAGGTGATGTCGGCCTACCAAGACGCGGCTGATTTAGCCTCGCTCCAACCAGAAATGCGGCCAGCAGCGGTATTGAAGTAGCTCATTCATCAGCTTGTGCCCTAAGCTCATACGCTGCGATCGCCAGCCCCAACAGAAGTCCTCAATGATGGAAGTCACTGACAGCATCTCCAGTCACGAACTAGATATTAAGTCCCAGGCGTCACTGGCCAAGCTCACCACTTTCCGAGTCGGCGGCATTGCCGAGTATTTAGCGCTGCCAAAAACGCCGCAGCAGCTAGCGCAGGTCTTAGCTTGGGGAAAAGCCCAGGCGCTGCCGGTGACACTGTTAGGAGCAGGCTCAAATTTGC
>QBMP01000202.1:7322-8412 GCA_003242115.1 Phormidesmis priestleyi | reverse complement strand
ATCATTCATAGTGTCGATAGCAGGGTGTCGATAGCGGCAATAACTGTTAAGCGTCTCAGTTTTTTCATATATCTTTACGATAGCACTGTAATCTTAGCGTGTTAGCTGGCGTCTTATGCGGCTGACAAAATCAGTGAGCAGATTTTGAGCGAATTTTTATCTCCAGCTTCAGCGCCCGGAAGGCTGTAAAGAGATACTTGAGAAACGAAGTTTCATAACGCTTTGTAGCGTTTCATGATTTATGAAATTAATTGTTTCATAAATTTTTCGGGAGGTGAAGCCACGAGAAACGATAATCGTCATAGTCAAGAATAGTCAAGAATTTTCCTGACTACGCAGCGGCGGCTATGTCAACAAACCTATACCAGTAAACGATTTGATTTAAGTGATTGGTGGGCAAGCTACAGAGGAGACCGCTGGCCTCAGTAGCTTGCCTATGAGCATAGCTTTGATGTCTTAACTGCATAGTCTGAGCGATCGCGCTGATGGCTTGTATTCGTTTTTACAGTTGCTGTAATTTTCAGGTGTTAGCTTTTGTGAGTGTGAAGTGTTGCTAGCTGTTTCTTTCTGTCCTACCGCCATGGCTCAAATCTTGGACCCTCTTCCTTCGGACGATGCCAGCCCTATCCTGTGCTGCTACGTCAACGCCACGAGTAAAATTCAAATTGCACGGGTGACCAACGTACCAGACTGGTATTTTGAGCGGGTCGTGTTTCCGGGGCAGCGGCTGATGTTTGAAGCCGTTGCAACGGCGATGTTAGAGATCCATACGGGAATGATGGCTAGCGCCATTTTGTCAGATACGTTGCGCTGTACAAGCCTGATGGTCGGCTCGGATGATGATCGCGCTGAGCCAGAAGATGACGACGCTAGCAGTAAAAGCGCGGTGAATAGTGCTCCGAGTGCGCTGAGTGCGATCGCAGAATAATCGCGCAGCTTGAGCTATGGCGCTGTGGAGATATTTTTTGAGCCGTAAAATGTTATTCCTGATAGGTAAAAATCCATTAGCTTCTCCGTATAGTCTCTAACTAGAGAAGCTTTTTGATTAAAGCGTGGAGTAATTGCCGTGGATCTTCCTTCCTTTATTTGG
>QBMP01000202.1:4383-7312 GCA_003242115.1 Phormidesmis priestleyi | reverse complement strand
GGCCTTTCACTGACGGCCTACAGCTTGCTGGCAGTGAGCGGCGGCGGGTTGCTTTATTTTCGGACTCAAGACCCGCTTGATCAAACGCCCCGCCCGCTTTGGTTGCGGCCTACTCACTATACGATTGGGGTGATTTTGGTACTGCTCGTTTTGCTGCTGTTGAGTGTTGGCATTGTTGGCACGCTGGGTGAGTATGGCAATTTGGGGCACTCAGTACATTTGCCAATGGGGCTAGGCGTAGTGGCGTTAACACTGGTATCGGCTTGGAGCGCTAGCCGCATTAGCCCACAGCGGCCTTGGGCCAGAAAGGTGCATTTAGCGCTAAATGGAGTTTTGCTAATCGCTTTTGTGGGCGTGACCGCAACTGGCTGGAGCGTGGTACAGAAGTATTTGCCGTAAGTGCCTATGATGTAAGGGATTTAAGCTTGCTGGTAAGGCAGTTAGCTAAAGCCTCTGATGGCAGGAGGGAACGCTATGACTGTGAATAATCTGGTATCTAAAGTGCCGTCTGAAACATTACCCAACTCAGATCGGTTCAAAATCTCTCCTTTAATTCAGCTCACCCTGATGTCTTTATATGTGGCTTTGGTGGTGCCGCTACCTTTTTTGGCGGCGGTGACTCATTCAGCGGTGCCGCCTGCTTGGCTATGGATTGGAGCGGTGTCCGGTGCCGGTTTACTCTATGGCGTTTTGAGTGAGCGAGTAGAGGTGAATGAAACGGGTATTGCCGTGACTTACCCAATTTGGATACGGGCGTTGGGGCGAAGGGGCTGGGCCTTGGCTTGGGATGAGATTACGGCGCTGAAGCCAAGATCGACTGGGCAGGGCGGCATTGTTTATTATTTTTTGAGCAAACAGCAAGATCGAGCCTATTTGCTGCCGATGCGGGTGGTGGGGTTTGCGCGGTTAGTGCGCTATGTCGCCGCCAAAACTGAGCTTGATACGCGGGATGTGAAGCCTTTGGCTCAGCCCTGGATGTATGTGATTTTGCTGGGGCTGACAGCGCTGCTGCTGCTGGTGGATATTTGGGCAATAGCCCAGTCTCAATCTGGCTTACTAGCGTCGTCTGCACTGGCTTTACTCACCCCAGCCGCGCTGCTATGGCCGTATTAAAAGTTGATAATGTCACGATGCGGGCCACGACTGGCATTGTCGAGATTTTAAAGAATTTGAATTTTGCGGTAGAAGCGGGCGACTTTATTGCTTTGGTCGGGCCTTTGGGAGCGGGCAAAACCAGCTTGCTGAGAGTGCTAAATCGCCTAGCTGAGGTGAGCAGCGGCACCATTGAGCTGGAAGGCCAAGATATCCGCCAGTTGCCAGTCGTGAGCTTGCGGCGGCAGGTGGCGTTAGTCCATCAAGAAAGTCGATTATTGGGAATGAGCGTGCGTGAGGCCCTGGCCTATCCGCTGCGGTTGCAAAAGCTAGCACCCACCGCAGTTACAGCAGCTGTTGCCCAGGGCATTGAGCAGCTCAATGTGCCAACCGACTGGCTAGATCGCACCTCAGTAAATCTTTCTTTCGCTCAGCGACAGCAGGTAGCTATAGCTCGAACCCTCATTGCTCAACCCAAAGTACTGCTGCTAGATGAGCCGACGTCTTCTCAAGATGTCGGCTACAGCGAATTTTTGCTGACGCATCTGGCAAATTTGGCTAGGCAAGGCCAAATCACCATCATCATGGCCAACCATCAGCTTGAGCTAGCAGCGCGCTATACTAACCGACTGCTGCATTTATCAGACGGCCAGCTGATTGCCGATATGCCTGCAAATCAAGTGGATTGGG
Organism: Phormidesmis priestleyi; assembly: GCA_003242115.1. Taxonomy (GTDB): domain Bacteria; phylum Cyanobacteriota; class Cyanobacteriia; order Phormidesmidales; family Phormidesmidaceae; genus Phormidesmis; species Phormidesmis priestleyi_A. The sequence goes on along the minus strand of QBMP01000202.1, from coordinate 5,530 downwards.
CGCAGATTCATCGGGACTTAGTGGCCGCTAAGCAGCAGGCTGAAGCAGAATGGCTGTAGGTTGACGGGTCAGAAAATAGCGCTAGGCCGGTTTGCTGTGAGCCGCGATCGCCATCGTCTCTACCCGCTTCTCTACCCGCTGCCCAACGGGCTGATCTACCGCCCCGATGCAAATGCGGTAGCCCACATTTCTCACCGTCTGAATGAGATCAGGATGACGCGGATCGGGCTCAATTTTTTTGCGCAGTGACAGCACATGCGTATCGACCGTGCGCGGATTATCTATCGCATCGGGCCAAGCGCGGCGCAGCAAATCTATGCGGCTGAGCGGCTCACCTTCGGCTTGAGTGAGCACATACAGCAAGCTAAACTCCTGCGGCGTCAGATCAACAAATTCGCCCATATAGCGCACCCGTCGCTGCACCAAGTCGATATGCAATTCGCCACAGTCAATCGCCAAGGGCGTGGTCGTATGGCGACTGCGACGCGCTAGCGAATCGACTCTAGCCAAAAATTCCTGCATTCCAAACGGCTTTTTTAAGTAGTCATCAGCGCCCGCTTTGAGCCCAGCGACCACATCTATTTCAGTCGTGCGGGCCGACAGCATCAAAATTAGCGGATGGCCCTGCCGCTGGAGCCAGTGACAGAGCTGTAGCCCTTGGCCGCTGGCAAATTCGGCTTCTAGCACCACAATCCCTGGCTGCTGCGCCTGAAAGATGTCTCTAGTAGAAATCATATCGGCGCACTGCTGCACCTTGTAGCCCGCTTGCTGCAAATTCCAACTGAGCAGCGATCGCAAGTTTAAATTGCTCTCAATCACTTGAATGTGGGTATCAATAATGGCGCTCACAGGTGTAATAGGGCAGTAAGTGCCACTGGCGACAAGGATTTTATGAGCAAAGCTTAACAGGGCTACTTGCCAACTTCTGTAATTGAAGTTACTGGAAAAGATATCGATCCGCAGCTTTTTTCGCTGGCATCCTCCGCTGGTTTGAGTCTGTTTTACCTGATAAAATGTAAAGTAAAAATACTGAGAACTTGAAAAATCTCATATTGAATCCCCCTAAAATACTCATAGCCCCAAAAATTAAATCAAGAATTGAATAGCATCAAGAGCTGATTTAACTCGTCTTTTTGCGGAGTAAGCC
>QBMP01000202.1:0-4373 GCA_003242115.1 Phormidesmis priestleyi | reverse complement strand
AAGCCCGTGAATAGTTACGGCCGGTGTTTACTCATGCTGTTAGCCCCCATGCCAGCAATTTCCCCTTATCCACAATCTTTTTCTCGCAATCTTTTCGCAATCCTTAATTTCCAGTCCTTTTCCCAATTGAGTGAGGCTCTTAGACAAATGCTTCAGGACGCCAGAGTTATTCGTTACTATCAGCGAATAACTGACACCCTTGTAGACTATTGGAATAAAGGCTACCGCTCCGATGAGCTGAGGCTATACCTTGACGGCTACATTACCTCCATGCGTCACTCCGGCGCAGTTGAATCGTATTTAATCAACCAGTTGGAGCAAGAAACCCTACGGTTTTTGTATGACACCTCTAACTTTGTAGTGGCTCAGCCACAGGTCGAAACAGACTATTACTAGCGATCGCTCAGACTACTACTAGCAAGCGCTCAGACAGGCACAGAAAATCGTTCCAAATAGCCGTAGATGCTGGAGAAGTAACGCCGCAAAGCAAACAAAATCCCAAACAAAAAGCCTGTTAGTTCAGCAGCATTTGCCAACCAACAGACTTTTATTTGAAGCGTATTCAAGCGTATTTGCTAAATCAACAGCAGGCCGTGAAAAACGCCTAAGCTAGTGCAACGGCAACGGTTTCTTGCAGATTGCCATCTTGATACATTTTGATCAAAATATCAGAGCCGCCGACAAACTCACCGTTGATATATATCTGTGGAATAGTTGGCCAGCTAGAGTACTCTTTGATACCCTGACGAATTTCTGAATCGGCCAGAACGTCAATGGTTTCGTAAGGCGTACCCAGCATATTTAAGATTTGCACCACGTTATTTGAGAACCCACACTGAGGCATCAGCTTGGTTCCCTTCATGAATACCAAAATCTTGTTTTGCTCAATTAAGCTGTCAATTTTAGCTTTGGTTTCTGGAGACATCACAAATCCTGAGAAAATTACGACCCTATCAGTGTAATAGATAGACGAGGAAAGATGGCCAATAGCGCCGGGGCATCCCTACAGCCCTTTGAGCGTATCCTTTGGGCCCAATTATGAGGATAATTGCTAGCGCATTCGTCAGGAATCCAGCTAAAGAATGCCATCCAAGAAATTCCAGCTAAGGAGTGCTAGCCAGCAACCTCGTCAGGCGTACTGGTATCTAGTGAAAGTGCATGAATGGCATCACTAGACATCGCTGCATTAACTGCTTTGTATACTAGCTGATGGCGCTTGACTAGGCTTAATCCTTCAAAAGCAGATGAGACAACGGCGACTTGATAGTGATCGCCAGTGCCCTTCATGTCTTCTGCAACCACAGTTGCATCGGGCAGGCCAGCTTTGATCATTGCTTCTAACTGGTTGGGGCTAATCATCAGCGGCTCCTCGTAGAGAGAGTATTATCTGCGTAGGTCATCAGGAAATGGTCATAATAGTTGGACTAAATGCGCTCAATTATTATGACGCAATCTCTCTTGCCTGCTGTGCTTTTCGTCTGTACTTTTGCGGTGATGGCTTTTACGAACCGGGCGCAGCGTAAGGCACAGCCACAAAGCCTAACTCATAGAGCTGCTGGTATGCCTGCTGGCCGAGTTCACGAGACGGCTGCTGGCTCTGCACAACTTCGACCAGCAAAGGCACGGCTAGCTCAGGTCGGCTTTGGGCGCGGTAAACCAGCGCTAGCTGATAAGCGGCCTGATCGCGAACTTGGGCAGATCGTAAAGCGAGATCTCGCAAGTCGCTGTTAACTCGACTATCAACGCCGACAAAAACGCTGGAAAGGTTTTGGTAGTAGGCAGAGACGTCGTTAAGCGCTTTGCGGGCGGCAACTAGCTTTTCGGCAGCGAGGGTATAGTTTTGGTCAGCGATCGCACTTTCAGCTTCGCCCATCAACGATTGTCCAGCGGCGATGCCAATGGGGCTAGATGACTGCTCGATGGCGCGGGTAGCGGCGGGCGCAGTAGCAGGCGGTTGGTCTGTAGTAGTAGCTTGGGCAATGGTGGTTTGGGCAATGGTAGTTTGGGCTGAGGCTGCTAGCGGCATGGCCATCCCACCGATGAGTGTACCAGCTAGAGCGCTAGTCAGGGCGCTAGCTGTCGCCACAGCGGCTGAGCGAGAAAATACGCTGGGTAACGAGCCAGATAGCAATGCTTTAACGATGAAAACCATAGCTGAAAAACGGCTGAGAAAACAGCTTGCTTGAGTAATTTAACCTAGAGTAGGGCATTGTCTGTGCCATTGTCCCAAACTAATGTGACTCTTGGCCAATTGGAAGCGCCCCGATTGAAAGCATCTCAAAGCATCTAAGTGAGCCCTAATTTAACCACCTAAGTAAAAAGCGCTTAGAGCCCCGCAGGTCACGGCGGCGCGCTCCGCTGTCGTTTAATATAATCACTGTTTGCAAGCGTTTTCATAGCGTGATGAGGCGTTAGGGCCATGAATCCAATCGAACAGCCTACGGGCAAAGGCGTTTTGCCGGGTAGCGAAGGGGTGATTTTGCAGCGCGGGGGTGAAGAGCTGCGTCTGCATAAGGTCGATAGTCGGTTGAGCCTGTGTCTGAGTGATGCTAGCGCCTTACCGGCTTTAATTGAGCAGTGGCAGCCGCAGACTTCGCGCAATATTAGCCCTCAAGCGGTGGCAACTAGCCCGGTTATCATCGAATGGCAAATGAGTCCGGAGCAGATAGAAACTGCGCTAGAGCAGCTCAGACCTTTGCCCGCCGTGCTGTATGCCAGCCATGTGTATGAGCTAGCGGTGAGCCCAGGGACTTATGTGTACTTGGCCAATCAGCTGACGGTGCAGTTTGTTGACTCACTGCGGATTACGGAAATTGAGGCGATCGCCCGCACTTTCGGCATTATTCGCAGCCATGCCCTGACTGACAGCGGCAACACTTACTGCTTTTTTGTCGGCCCCGCCGCCCGCGAAAACCCTTTAAAAATCGCCAATCAGCTCACTTGCAACTCGGCTGTACTGCTAGCCGAACCCAATATTATTTTGGCCACCGCGCCGCTGTATCGCCCCACAGACAGCCGCTATTCGGAGCAGTGGCACCTTTACCATCGCGGCAGCAGCATCGATCTGGCTCCAGATTCCCACGTCTCTGCTGAAAAAGCCTGGGACATTACGCGCGGCAGTCGCTCCATCGTGATTGCCATTACCGATGATGGTTTTGACCTAGCGCACCCTGACCTTCAGGGCGCGGGGAAAATTGTGGCCCCGCGCGACTTTAAACATAAAGATGATTTGCCGACCCCTGCTGGCAACGAAAACCATGGAACGGCGGTCGCGGGTGTGGCCCTTGCTGAAGAAAACGGTCAAGGAATTGTCGGTCTTGCACCGGGCTGTAGCCTGATGCCGCTTCAGACCACAGGCTTTTTGGATGATGGCTCAATTGAGGATTTATTTGACTGGGCGGTGCGGCAGGGAGCGGATGTGATTTCCTGTAGCTGGTCGCCTGCGGCGGTGTATTTTCCGCTGTCTCGGCGCATTAGTCAGGCGATTAATCGGGCGGCGACGCAGGGGCGCAATGGCAAAGGCTGCGTCGTTTTATTTTCGGCAGGTAATGCCAATCGTCCGGTAGAGGGCAAGGTGGAAGAATCGGGCTGGGCGCAAAGCCTGATTAAAGGTGTAACCAATTGGCTCAGCGGCTTTGCGATTCATCCGGATGTGATCACGGTAGCGGCTTGCACTAGCTTGAACCAGAAGGCGGCTTACAGCAACTGGGGGCGGCATATTTCGGTAGCGGCTCCGAGCAATAATGCGCCGCCTAATATGTCGCTGTCGGCAGGCACGTTTGATACTGGCCCGCAAATTCGCACGGCGCTGAAAGGTCGAGCGGTGCTGACGAGCGATCGCACTGGCCCCGATGGCTACACTTCAGATAATTACACTGGCTTTGGCGGCACCTCTAGCGCTTGCCCATTAGTTGCGGGGTTAGTGGGCCTGATGCTTTCAGCAAATCCTGATTTAACAGCGCGGGAGGTCAAGCAGCTATTGCAGGGCACCACCGACAAAATTGTGGATAAAGACCCCGATCCGCAGCTCAATCAGCAGTATGGCACTTACGACAGCGGCGGGCATTCTTTTTGGTTTGGCTATGGCAAGGTGAACGCTTATCAGGCAGTAAAGGCGGCTCAGGAAAGTGCTTTGCGCGATCGCGCCCTACACAGCACCCTAACCGCTAGCGATCGCAGTGCAGTCGTCATCCCAGATAATGACCCTAGAGGCATTTTCAGCAGTTTAGATATCACCGGCCAAGGCTCCCTGCAAGATATCAAGCTCTACATTCAAGCCGAGCACGACTTTCTCAGCGACCTCAGCTTTACGCTGCACAGCCCCAAAGGCGACTCGGTGCTAATTCAGGGCCGCACGTTAGGCCGTCAAACGC
>QBMP01000201.1:3238-8466 GCA_003242115.1 Phormidesmis priestleyi | reverse complement strand
AATCAACAATGCCGCGAACTTCGGTATTGCCCAGCTTGGTTTTGGTTTGACCCTCAAATTCTGGATCAGGCACCTTTACCGAAACCACCGCCGTCAGCCCTTCGCGGATATTTTCACCCGCCATGTTCGACTCCGCATCTTTACGCTTTTTGCGCTTGCGGGCAAACACGTTCATGGTGCGCGTCAGCACCGCTTTGAGTCCTTCTAAGTGCGTGCCGCCATCAATCGTGCGAATGTTGTTGGCAAAGCCCATCAGGTTATCGGAAAAAGCATCGCTGCACCACTGCAAAGCGGCCTCTACCTGCACACCGTTTTTATCGGCATTGACATAGATAATGTCAGGATGAAGCGGCTCTTTATCGCTATTGATGTACGCCACATATTCTTTAATGCCGCCTTCATAGCAATAGCGCGACTCTCTCGGCTCTTTGGCCTTGATCAGCTCTAGCCGGTAGTCGGTAAAGGTAATATCGACGCCCGCATTGAGGTAAGCCAGTTCGCGCAAGCGCCGAGCTATCGTGTCGTAATCAAATTCGGTGGTATGCGTAAAAATGGTCGCATCCGGCTTAAAGATGACCTGCGTCCCGGTTCTATCGCTGCCTTTCGCGGTCTTGAGGGTGCCAATCGGATTGCCGCGCTCAAAGCGCTGGGTGTGCACATTACCCTCACGCCAGACGGTGACTTCTACCCATTCAGATAGCGCGTTTACAACCGAAACGCCCACGCCATGCAGACCACCCGAAACTTTGTAGCCACTGTCGCCGCCAAACTTACCGCCTGCGTGCAGCACGGTCAGTACAGTTTCTAAGGCTGATCTGCCGGTAGCGGGGTGAATGTCGGTTGGAATACCGCGACCATCATCGACTACTGTGACCGAGCCATCGGCATTAAGAGCGGCGGTAATGCGATTGCAGTGACCGGCAAGCGCTTCATCGACGGAATTATCAATAACTTCGTATACCAAATGGTGCAGACCCCGTGGGCCAGTGCTCCCAATGTACATTCCAGGCCGCTTACGAACAGGCTCAAGTCCTTCTAAAACCTGAATTTGCTGAGCGCCGTAGTTATTGCTATTCACCATATATGTTCTCCTAGGTCAGTTCTCCTGAGGTCAATAATGACCGTTGATGCTTCAATCTCTCTAAATGTGGCTGATCGAACGAGGCTAATCGAGCGCGGCTGATCCAATGCGGCTACTGGTCTAAGTCTCTATTTTCATTTGTGATTTTTAAGCTGTGTTTTAAGCCGTATTTTCAAGCTGTATTTTTAAGGGCTGTCAAAGCCCTAAAAGCCCACTTTGAAGTCACAAAATGATATTGCGTCTATGAATTCTAGCACAAAGGCGTTAAAAGCGATTTTAGAGCCACTTCAGCGCACGTCTAAAAATAGGGTCATAGCCTGCTTTTAAAGGGGGCACTGGCGAAGGGGCTGCTACCAAGACAAAATTCCAAACAAAATTTGCGCTCCAAAAATACCGCCAGCCTCGGCAAAAGCGCCTCTATATTAATAGAGTATTGATTCGGGCGATCGCCGATAAAGCGATCCAGCCAGACCAGCCGATAAAGCAATCCCAAATAAGTTCATTTGTACTATATTAAGCCACATTTAATTATCATTGCTGGCCCGACGGCCTCTGGAAAGTCGAGTTTGGCAATGGCGCTAGCTCAGCGCTGGCCTGCGGTGATTCTTAGCGCCGATTCAAGGCAGGTGTATCGGGCATTTGATATCGGCACGGCAAAGCCTTCTGTGGCAGATCGTCAGGCGGTGCCCCATCAGCTGATTGATATCTGTGAGCCGACTGAAACGCTGACGGTAGCAGATTATCAGCAGCGGGCTCAGCGGGCTATTGCTCAAATTCATTATCAGGCCCAGAAACAGGTTCATCATCAGGCTCAGCAGCACCCGCTCTTGGTCGGCGGCACCGGGCTTTACCTCAATGCGGTGGCGAAAGGACTCAAAATTCCTCAGGTACCGCCGCAAATGGAACTGCGATCGCAGCTCACCACCCTCGGTCAGCCCTATTGCTATGCCCTGCTTCAGCAAGTAGATTCAGCCGCTGCTGAGCGCATTCATCCACGCGATCAGGTGAGGACGCTGCGATCACTAGAGGTGTTTTATGTCACAGGCCGGACGATTTCTAGCCAGCAGGGTGAGCAGCCGCCGAGCTATCCGATCTTATATATAGGCCTCGCTTGTGATGTGGAGAAATTGCGATCGCGCATCACTACCCGCACCCACGATATGATTGCCGCCGGTTTTGCAACTGAAGTCGCCGGTTTAATTGAGCAATATGGGCCTGATTTGCCCCTGCTGAAAACCTTGGGCTACGCTGAGATGCAGCAGCATTTGGCAGGAGAGATTTCTTTGGAAACTGCTTTAGCGCTCACTGTGCAGCGTACCTGCCAATTTGCTAAACGCCAGCGCACCTGGTTTCGCAAAGAGCCTCGCATTGAGTGGTTTGAGGCCGATGATCCGGACTTAATCGCACAGGTCAGCACCCGAGTCGAAAAATTCACTCGTCAGCTTCAGGTTTCGGTCTGATTTCTGTCTAAACTTCTGGCTCATTATTTTGCCTAAGCTAAAGCTCTTCGGTTTCTAGCTGTTTTATAGGTACGGCGAGTTCTTTTTTCTTGGCGGGCTCAAATTCGGGCGATCGCGCCGGAATCAATTCCTTCTGCCTTTCAGGAACTTTCTCTAGCTGCCGCTCTTCTAGCTTCAGCGGCAGTCGCATCGGCTGCTGCTCTTCCACGGTTTTCGTCTTCGGCAAGCTTCGCTCTAGTTCATCGAGCGGCCTAGGAATCACCATCACCGAATTCAGCTCACCAATCCGCTCCGCCTCATTCATTCCCGCTTCGACCGCAATCACCACATTCGAGAGTGAACCCTGAATAATAATGGTGCACAGCCCTTCCCCGATTGTCTCGTGAGAGAGTAGCGTAATTTCAGCCGATTTGGTCATCGCATCAGCCGCTCCCACCATCGCCGGAAAGCCTCTAGTCTCTAGCAGTCCAATTGCACTACCGCCCATCGACTGCCCCACGCCCTCTAGCGCTTCCAATCGCGTATTTATTGGCAGTACCGCCTCCAAATTCGCCATCGGACGCGGAATCATCGACGACGAGACAAACTGCCCAAACTGCTTAGCGGTTTCTTCACCGGCGTGCACCGCCATTCGCACATCGGCCACACCGCCACGCACAATCGCCGTACAGTGACCGCCGCCAGTTTTTTCGTAGCCTACCAAAAACACATTGGCAGACTTCATCATCGCGTCAGCCGTGCCGATGATCGCCGGAAAGCTAGTCGTCGAAACCATCCCCAGCGCCGTATCGTACAGCCAGTTACGGGCTGTGACGGTCGGTGTACGAAGAGGCGTAGCATCTGAGTGCATAGGTTAAGGAGAGGAGTTACCGTCCAAGGGCTGTCGATGAGGAAACAGCGCTGAAATTAACTGAGAAACCTGCTCGCGGCCATAGACTTTATTGTAAGCAGGCCGCACTTCTAGAGAGGAAGCACCATTACCGTTTTGAGCAGCATCATTTTGAAAAGTGCCGTTTTGAAAGGGGCTGCTTTGAAAGGAGCCATTTTGAGATGCGCCATTTTGAAAGGAGCCATCTTGAGAAGCACTATCTTTAAAAGCGCTATAGCCTGATTGTACGCCATTAGCCGAAGGGCTGTATTCAAACGGCTGATTGACTTTACCATTAGTAAAATCATGGGCGGGATAGGCAGAAGGATGGCTAACAGCCGCTTGAGATGACTCAATTAACGTATCTGGCGGCAAAATGGCTTCAGCTTCTACCGCTGGATTAATCACGGTGCTGCCCGCGCTGATACAGGCATTCGCGCCAATGCTGCCCTGCCCCACGATCAATACATTAGCGCCTAAGCTAGCCCCCTCAGCAATGCTGAGAATGCCCGCACGCGATTGAATGCACACCCCTGCGGCTAAGCACACGCCTTTACCCACCACAATTCGGCTACCGCTAGCGGCCTGCAAAACGACTCCTGACGCGATCGCTGCCGTCGCTTCGATGGTGACATCACCCACCACACAGTAATGGGTGTCGCTCACTAAACTCGGTGCCCGCTGGGCCATAGCGTTTGCAAGGGGTGGACTCTAAACCTAATCATAGTCGCTGAGCGCATCAGCATCAGAACCGCTGAATCATGGACACCGTATTATGGACGCTGGATAGTCGTCTCTAGCACCCGCCGCTTAGCAGTTGGATCAACACCCACTAGCCTTACATAGTCGCCCTGATGCTGCGCTAGCTGCTTACCAAGTGCCGAAATGGCTTCCGCCGGACGACGCGCATCAATCGTTGGCCCAGTCTGCCAGATGCCGCTCCGGAACCGACGCTTATCAGCAAATTCAATCGCAATCTGGCAGCCCTGATTCACGAGCTGAGTCACCTGATTCATCACATCCGAATCCACTGCGCCGTTGCCACTGCCTTTACCCGACTGCCCCGACTGCAAAAAGGCCGGATCGTCGTAGTGAGGCGGATTGGCATTAATTGGATCTATGCCGCCTGCTGCCCCTTGAGCCCCGGATGACGCCTCGACGGCTTGCCCAGGCTTTTGAATCGTCGTGGCCGAGCCCCGGGTTTTGAGCGATTTATTCACTCCGAAAACGCGCACATACTTATCGGCGTTCTGCGACAAAAAGCCTTGGAGCTGATTAATTGACTGCACTGACGGCGCAGTTTGCCAAATACCGCTGCGATAGCGCCGTGCATCAGCGTACTCTATGCCGACTTGGTTGCCCTGAGCAAGATTTTGACTCACGGTTTGCGCCGCAAGGCCACCGCCACTCGATTGAGCACCGCCGTATGAGCCAGAACCGTATGAGGTAGAACTGTACGAACCGCCGCCATATGAACCACTACCACTGCTACCACGACCACTGCTACCACTACCACCATCGCTAGCTGGAGCCGCATTGGCTGGCGCACGACTCGGCGAAACGGCCACAGGCTTACCATCTGCCCGCTGAATCGTAACAGAGCCTAGCCGCTGCTTAGCTTGAGTGTTAATCCCAAACATCCGCACGTACTCTCCGCCGTGCTCAGCTAGGCAATGATCCAATCGCGACAGCACCTCCTGCTCATTGTCTGAGCGAATAGGAGAGCAGCTTTTCCACACGTTGCTGCGATAGCGCCGAGCGTCCGCATGTTCGGTGCCAATCGCATAGCCTCCGCGCAGCAGGTTGCGCACTTCCTGCA
>QBMP01000201.1:0-3228 GCA_003242115.1 Phormidesmis priestleyi | reverse complement strand
CTATTAGCCGAATGAGCCTTAGCGGAATAGGCACCTCCATTTTGTGAAGCCACCGCCGCGCCAGATTTAGGATCGATATTTACTCGCTGACCGTCAGGGCGCTGTACGGTTACCATGCCAACTCGACGTTTGACTTGAGTATCAATGCCAAACATTCGCACATACTCGCCTTCGTGCTCAGCCAAGCAACGCTCCAGCGCTTCTAAAACAGCCTGATCATGCGTTTCCTTAATGGGGGTGCAGGTTTCCCATACGCCGCTGCGATAGCGGCGCACATCGGCGTGCTCCATGCCAACACGGTAGCCCTGAGCGAGATACTGGCGTACCTGCTGGACGATTTCGGGGGCGAGTCTTTTGTCTTGTTGGCGGCTGGATTGCATGTGGGCTCCTTCTCTGGCGTAGGACGAGTTATTAAATGAATTTTGAGAGGAATTTTGAGGGGCTAAATTTTGAGCGGGGCGACTGGAAGCATGGGGCACAGAATTGGTAGAACCGGAGGCTGCTTGAATAGGAACAAACCGGCCTTTTGGCTGGCGGCTGGCGATCGCAAAAGTACGGTTTACTGAAGCGTGGTTTGCCGAAGCGTTTATTGAGGCGGCAACGCCCGCAATTTCCTTAGCCAGGGCGAGATCTTCGGGGCGAACAGTAGGAAGCTGATCGGCCTGATGCTGGTTGACAATGACACTGCCAGAAGGCACACACCGACCGGGCGGCACCTCAACATCTTGCACGAGAGCATGCATCATCACGACGCAGCCATCGCCTAAGCGGGCATTAAATACCGTAGAGCGAAAGCCGACAAAGCAGTTTTTGCCAATGAAAGCGGGGCTGTGAACAATGGCTTTATGGGCGAGAATAGCGCTCAAGCCCACCCAAATAGAGCACCGCGTCCCATCAGCCCCGACTACTTGCCCACCACTAACTGCTTCTACAACCACACCGGGCAGCAGCAAACAGTCTTCATTCACGACCACAGATGCACCGGGCGCAGCCGTCACCGCAGTCCCAGGCGAAACCTTTGAACCAGCGCCCAGTCGCACATCGCCCTCTAAAAACGAGAACCCATGTACATCTGCTAACGAATGCAGCATTGGCGCATTCAGCAGACTCGCTGAAGGGCTCAGATCACCTAAAACGCCTCTCATCTCAAACAGCCCACCGCGAGTGCCTCTCCCTTCTGTGCCTTCTGTGCCTTCTATCCCTTCTATTCATTGAGTCTACAAATGTGCAGAACTATAGAGATTTGGGTCTACAGGTCTACTGCGTGTGTTAGCTGCTGGCCAAAACCGGCTAGAGGTCTTCTCGCTTGTCATAGCGCAGTCCAGAATCTAGGCTAACCGTATCGACAATTGCCACGATGGCAGCATCAACCGGCCTTTGATGATAGCCCTGATGCTGTCTAGCACTACTGCCTCGACTCACTAACACCCATTCACCAACGCCTGCTCCCACGACATCAGCCGCGACTTCGTAGTCATCTTGGAGGTCACCTGACTCATCTATCAACTGTACGAGCAGCAGCTTGACCCCTATCAGACTGTCATCTTTGACGGTACTAACGACCGTCCCTCTGACTTTTGCTAGGCGCATAGGGTATTTTACTAGGCTCTAGTAATGACCTAACTCCTATCTGCCGTAAGGGCGAATGCCGCTCACGCTTTCACGGAACTGCTCAACCGCCTCGGTGTAGCGAATTGGCAGCACAAACTCCAAGTTCTCATGCGGACGAGCAATGATGTGAGTCGAAAGCACCTGACCACCGTTGACTCGCTTGATGTTCTCGACGCCAGCCGCTACCGAAGCTTGAACTTCAGAGACATCACCGCGAACAATCACCGTCACCCGGCCACTGCCGATTTTCTCATAGCCTACGAGGGTCACCCGCGCGGCTTTTACCATGGCATCCGCCGCTTCAACCACTGCGGGAAAACCCAATGTTTCTACCATACCTACTGCAATTGACATACTTTTTTCCTAAAAACAAGACTAAATCAACACAAAATCATTTAACCAAAACCGGAGCAACTAGATACAAAAGCAAGCTACAAGCGGAACTGCTCAACCGACTCGGTGTAGCGAATCGGTAGCACAAACTCTAGGTTCTCATGGGGGCGAGCAATGATATGAGTCGAGAGCACTTCACCGCCGTTGACCCGCTTCACTGATTCAACTCCGGCTGAGACCGAAGCCTGTACTTCAGACACGTCGCCACGGACAATCACTGTCACCCGACCGCTGCCGATTTTTTCATAGCCCACAAGCGTCACTCGCGCGGCTTTTACCATGGCATCCGCTGCTTCAACCACTGCGGGAAAACCCTTCGTCTCAATCATTCCAACAGCAATAGGCATTAATCGATATCTCCTTGAAATAAAAAGCGCTATAGAGGTGAGTTATGGCAGGTTGAATGTCGCTGAGAGTTTCCTGGCGGAACTTTTCTGAGAATTATTCTTAAGGATTGCTAGAGTCCTCAGCTAGGCAACCCGCTCAACGTTAATCTAACTAAAATCAATCTGATTAAAATTAGAATTAGCTAAATCACTAGAGCGAATGGGCTAAATTAGCTATTCCTTTATTTGGAGATTGCTTAAACAACCTTCACTCAAACAGACCTGCGCAAATACTGCGCCATAAACCAGAATAAAGTGGCGTTGTCGCTTTGACAATATAAGCCTCAATGATTGGCACTAATATCAGTCATTATTAAAACTTATGTCAAAAACGTTGCTTTTTGTATCAAGAAATGAATTTGGGTTAAGCAAAGAATAGCTAGTAATGTGAGGAAATCCAGCCTGCTGAGAGGCCTAAGGCCTGTTACATACCGCTGTTCTTTGTCGCACTTGATAGCACTTGGCCGCACCTGATGGACGATCTGCGGCTGCTATATAAGGATAAGGAAGCTTTTGTTGAAGCTTGGAACAAATCTGGCGGGCCGTTATTGATGGCTGTTGAGTACTTTAGACAGCCATCAATGAATTCTCCTGGCTTTTATTTTTTGCCTGCTCAATATTCGGTGACGAATATCGTTAGGTATTTGGTTAGATAAAGCTAGATAATTCAGATATTGAGTTGAGTACCGAATGAGTGCCGGGCGCAGCCATTGATTGCATGATTGCAAAAATTGGATTGCAAAAACTGGGGTTGGCGAAAAGGGTGGAAAAACTCAATTGATCGATTTTTTATTTTTTTGAAGTGCCTGCAATCTGTCTCTTATACACATCTCCGAGC
>QBMP01000200.1:1395-8543 GCA_003242115.1 Phormidesmis priestleyi | reverse complement strand
GTTATCGCCTATGGGATGGCGTTGCCGCTGGTGCTGCTGAGTGCTGGGCTGGTATGGTCGCAGCTTAGAAAAAACTTGGCTGACCTAGAAAGCGGCAATACTCGCGCTTTTGAGCTAGATGGCTTTTAGAGTTTACGAAATTTTTCCGAACGACTCTAACAGATAGTTTGAGCAGATAGTTTGAGAAACTGGCAATTTTAGGAGCTGGTTTGCACCGTTTCTAAATAGGTGATTTGCCGTTGGGCGACAGCGGCCCAGTGGCTATTACCTTCTGCTATGTAGGCATTAACTGCCAATTGCATCGTGGCTTTGGCTTCACTGTAGCGCTCTAGCTCGGCTAGGGCTAACCCTTTGGCGTAGTAGGCGTGAGCAAAGGTCGGTAAAATTTCGAGGGCGCGGGTAAATTGTGCTATGGCAGCTTCGCTATGGCCCAGGCGAACCAGGGTTACACCCAGACTGTAACGGGCTTCGGGGTAGTTAGCGTCGAGGGCGATCGCGGCTTCAAACGCCTGCTTGGCCAAGTTTTGCTGGCCAAGCTCTTGATAGATCACACCAGCGTGGTAGTGAGGTTCAGGAGCCGCTGGGGTGTAGATAATGGCCTGACTAAAAGCTTCTAATGCAGCGGTTGGATTTCCTTTTTGTCGCTGTAGTAGCCCCATGTTGTACTGAGCGATGCCTGAGGTAGGATCTAGCGCTAGTGCCTGATCGAGATAGGCTTCGGCTTGGGCGAGATTATTGCCTTCTAGTAAAACTGCGCCCAGGTTGACGTAGGCCAATGCAAAGCTGCTGTTGGTTTGGGTAGCTTGCCAAAAGGCACTTGCGGCGGCCTGAAGCTGGTGGTCTTGGCGCAGGGCAAGTCCGAGGTTGTAATAGGCTGTCGCTGAAGTGGAATCTAGTTCGGTGGCTTGCTTGAAAGCTGCGATCGCGGCTACAACATTGCCCTGACGAATAAAGGCTATTCCTTCCTGGAGGGCGCGATCGCCAAGACTCGAATCCTTGTTTGCAGCGGCAGCAGGTTGATCCAGCGGATGTAGATTTGCTCGGTCTAATAGATGATTGATGGGGTCTGTTTTTTGAGCCTGAACAGGCGGCGCAACGGCTGAATGTGCCTGAGAATGTGCCTGAGCGATCGCGCCCATATTCACGCCCATTGAAGCCAATAGAACCAAACAAGCCTGATAGTGCGTGAGCCGCTTCATCGTAGGCCCCCAAGTAAAGTATCTGACTAAAGTATCTGACTAAAGTATCTGACTAAAGTATCTGACGTTCGCTTTACCAATGTATCTGAGACACTGTGCCTTAGCTCAATGTTTGTGCCAATTGACACATCAATCATTTAACCCGTCATCTACCAGTGACCTACCAGTGACCTACCAGCCAGTGACTCTTCACACAGGCCGCTGCTATTGAGCCTTTGAACTAGACTAAAGATTGACCGAAGCTTTTGCAAGGCTGGTGCGATCCGCATTAGCAGGCTTTGACTGAGTGCCCCCTAACTCGCGAGGATGAAGCAGCTTATGGACAGCTTGAAGAATTTTTTCGCGCCGAATTGGCTTACTCAAAAAGCCACTAGCCCCGACCATCTTCGCTCTGACCCGATCAGATAATGTGTCATTGCTAGTGACGATGACGATAGGAATATCTTTAAAGAGTGAAACCCGTCGTAGCTGTGAGCAGATTTCATAGCCATTCGCCACCGGCATGATCAGATCCAAAAAGATGAGCTGCGGTTTATGCTCAATCAACAGTGGCAGCGCGTGGGTAGATTCTTGAATAGTGTGAAAGCGAAAGCCCGCATCTTGCAAAATCTCTCCCATCAGCTTGCTGTCTCTTGGGCTATCGTCAATGTAGATAATCAGCGGGGCATCAGCGACAGAGGGCTTAGTTTCTGTAGGTACCTGTACCTCTCCCAAATCATCCACACGCACTAATCCAATCATCCCTTTACTGATGTAAGGAACTATTTGCCGAGTCAGCGGCAGCAACGGCTGATTGAGGTGGGCAGCAATGTCTCTAAAGGTTTGCCCACCGTTAATATGACTGCTGAAATGCTCATAAATCGGCTTAGACATGCATTGCTTAAGCGCTTCTGGCTGACGAATAACTGGCGCTAAGTTTGGAAAGCACTTGCTCAAACCGGCCCGCTGCCAAGCCTGCCAGTCATACTGAGCTTGCTGGCAAGCTTGCTCGGAACGCACAAATAAAAAGAGCGAATTGGAGAAGCGTTTCTCAACATCAATGAGCGTAAGGGGTGGCCTAGCGTACAGGAACAGCAGGCTGCTTTGATGCGCAACATCGAACAGAACTTCACACAAATAATCTTCGACTGCTTTGGCTAATGCAATCCGATCAAGCACACCCTCGTGCACATCATTGACTAGCTTGCTGTAACAAAGATCTGCGTAATTTATTTGATCCTTAGCCTGATTTTGCGCATCGCTGCCGGTTGTCGCCGCTTTAATGGCTTGAGGGCAGTGCTTTACAAGCTGACGATACCATCGCCGCACCGGGTGCAGTTGCGAATGCGCCCACACTATCCGACCTAGATGAAAGTAAATAGACCAGTAAGGCGATTTGGCAGTGCCAATATGCACTATGCCAGTAAACTGGTTTTGCTTGTGGATCTGAATTTTCTCGTCAAGAACTTGAATAATGGCTTGGCTCGGCATTGGATGCTTTTTCCCGTTTACGAGTTGACGGTAGTAGCCATTGGCAATTTGGCAATCTACTTTCCTCAACGTTTACTGGGGTAGGGCATTTTGCGAAGGGCATACCGCCCGGGATTTTGGCAATTTTGGCTACTTTAGAAAAGGTTTAAGGTAGTTTTAAGGTGCCCTGGAATCTAATGCATTTAACGGTGCGGCTTCCTGCACTTGGTTCCTCGGATTCAAGCTATGCTGACAGCGGCTGTGACACTTGCTAAATCATTAGGGGCAAGATTGGCATTGAGTACTTCGCCATCGCGAAACCACACGACTCGGCGAGTCAGCCTAGCGACATCTGGCTCGTGGGTGACCATTACCACCGTAATGCCGCTACGATTGAGGGCTGAAAAAATATTGATGACGTCTTGAGTTGTTTGCGTGTCGAGTGCGCCGGTCGGTTCGTCAGCCAAAATCAGCAGAGGGCGGTTGACAATGGCACGGGCGATCGCCACCCGCTGCTGCTGCCCGCCTGATAGCTGATTAGGCCGATTATTAATGCGGTTGCTAAGGCCAACTTGCTCTAGGGCTTCGGCTGCGCGTTCTCGACGTTCGCGGCTAGAGACCCCTGCATACATCATTGGCTGCTCAACATTTTCTAAAGCGCTGAGATGAGCAAGCAAGTGAAACTGCTGAAAAACGAAGCCAATTTTGCGGTTGCGAATGAGGGCTAGCTCGTCTTCATGCAGCCGCGCGACATCTTGCCCATCAAATAAATATTCGCCGCTGGTGGGCTGATCTAGGCAGCCGACCATGTTCATGGCAGTGGATTTGCCGGAGCCAGAAGGCCCCATGATGGCGCAATATTCACCTTGATCGATGGTCATATCGACGTTCCACAGGGCGCGGACTTCGGTGTTGCCGCTGCCGTAGAGTTTGCTGACTTTGCGGAACTGAATCAGGGGAGGCATAGTAGAAAAAGCAAGGCGAAAAGAAAAGGAAAAGGAAGGATCAGGCGCTACGGAGGGCGACGATGGGGTCGAGTTTGGCGGCTTGACGGGCAGGAACAACACCGAAGAATAGGCCGATGCTGCCGGAGACGCCGACAGCGGTGAAGATAGCGATCATTGAGACGCCGCCTTCAAACGGGGAGACAGCGGCAATTAGGAAAATGCCAGAAACGCCGATGGCGGTGCCGACTAGCCCACCGATGGCGGAGAGAATGACGGCTTCGATCAGGAACTGGCTTAAGATGTCGCGCTGAGTCGCGCCGATGGCTTTGCGCAGGCCGATTTCTTGGGTGCGTTCGCGGACGGAAACGAGCATGATGTTCATGATGCCAATGCCGCCGACGAAGAGGGAAATGGAGGCGATCGCGGCTAGCATCAGCGTCAGTGCGCTGGTAACAGTGTTGGCAATATCGAGCAGCGCGTCCTGGCTTTGGATGTAAAAGTCGTCACTATCCGTAATGCGGTGGCGCAGGCGCAGCAGATTGGTGATTTGAAATTCGGCAGTTTCCATAGCGGCTTGACTGTTGGCCGAAACGGAAATGAAGCCGACATCGACGCCGTAGGGTGAGGTTCTGCCGACAATGCGGCTGGCGAGGGTGGTAATCGGCACCATCACCGCATCGTCATAGTCGAGGCCAAGGTTGGAGCCTTTTTTTTCGAGCAGACCAACGATTTGAAAGGTGATGCCTTTGATGCGAATTTGCTGGCCGAGGGGGCTTTCGGTGTCAAAAAGGCGTTCGGCGAGGGTACTGCCAATGACGGCCACGAGGCTGTTGGAGCGCTGGTCGAGATCGGTGAGGAAGCGGCCTTGGGCCACCTCGAAGCTGCGGACGGTAAGAAAGCCTGCGGTGGTGCCGACGATGGTGGTGTTGCTGTTGCGGCTGCGGTAAGTGACGATGCCTTGGGTGGTTTTTTCGGCGGCGACGGCGGCGACGGATGGGACTTGGGTGGCGATCGCATTAGCATCCGCGACCACTAGGGTTCGAGGCACTTCCAAATCGCCGAGCTGCCGAGCTTCGCGGTTTCCTGGCACAATAAAGAGAACGTTTGGCCCCAGGCTTTGGAGCTGGCCGTTGACGTATTTTTGAGCGCCTTCACCGATGCCGATCATGGCAATGACGGAGGCGTTGCCGATAATGATACCGAGCATGGTGAGGCTGCTGCGCAGCTTGTTGGCGCTGAGGGTTTTGGTTGCCATTTTCAGGCTTTCGGTAAAATTCATAGCTCAGCTCTAGCAGGCGGGCAGATATGCTTACAGCGTAGCGAATTCCTAGTCTTCTTGTACGAGCGAGGTAATGAGCTTTTTGGCAGGGCTATTTTCAGTTTCACAGCGTTGAGGGCACGGCTGAGGCAACGACGCTGTTGGATGAAAGTGTAGATTATGCGATCGCGGCGCAGGCTTTCCACTGGTTTAATCCACAGCAAGCTCAATCAGAATTTATCCGCATCCTAAAACCGGGCGGCTGGCTCGTGCTGCTATGGAACAGCAGACGACTCGAATCGACTCAATTTTTGCGCGATTATGAGGCGTTGCTTCAGCGCTATGGCACCGACTACAAAGAGATTCGCCACAACACAACAACTGATCATCTGCTGAGTCTAGAACTCCCAAATCGCCCGTTTGAACATCGCTCATTTTACAATGAACAGCTTTTTGACTTTGAAGCTTTAACAGGGCGATTGCTCTCTTCTTCTTACGTTCCAACAGCTAACGACGCTAATTTTAAACAGATGTTAGAAGCGCTTAAAGAAATTTTTGACAGAGAAAATAGAGCGGGCTACGTCCGGCTTGAATACGATACAAAAGGCTAAATACCTCTCATCTGTGCAGCTGATCATAGTGCAGTCAAGAATGGTTGATGGCGCTGATCCTAATATCTAAACCTAATCGGGTATGGATGGTAGGTAGCCTTGCCGTTTTACGTTAGTTTACTAGAAATGGCTAGAGATATGGCGTGATGCAGAGTCTGAGCGAGTTTGGTAGCTGGTTAAAAGGTGGAGTCAAATTTCCTTGGGGCGAAGTCATCGAGCAAGGGGTGGCTTCGGTTGAGGCGACGGCTGAGCTGAGTGAGGTTTGGAAGGAGGCTGCGCCGAAGATTGCAAGGCTGAATAATCTCGATCAGCTGGGTTCATTTTTTAAGCTGTTTGAGTCTCCGGTGGCTCAGTTGGCAGTGAGTGGCTTGCCTTTTGTATCGGTGGGTGTGGGGCTGCTGCGGCTGTATTGGGATATGACCAAAACGGAGCCGACGTTTGAGAGTTCGGTGGCTTTGGCGGCGCAGATGGCGTATTTGGAAAGTTTGGGTGGGGTGCTGGTGAGGGCCGATGAGGATACTAAAGCATCACTGGAAAGTGTGAAACTTGCCGAGCTATTTGAGCGACAGCTCAAGCAGAGTGAAGATATTTCGCTGACAAAAACGGCGGCGAAAAAGATGCTGACTCAGCTCAGGTGCTCTGATCTGGTGGAGGCGTTTGATGAAGCGCTGGGTGAGTTGCTAAAAGCGGCTGGCTTGAAAGATTGGCAGGTGAAGGTGCTGGTGGATCAGGTGGCTTGGGGGACGCCGAAGTACTTTCATGGGGTGGTGGCAGAGCTGAAAGATGAGGTAGAGCCGCTGGCTGAGTTTTTGCGGACGGACGGGCTGCGAATTCAGGAGAAGTTCGACAGTATTGAAGATTATTTGACCGATGAAATCGATTTGCTGCCACATAAGCAGGTATTCGACGAAGCCGAACCGCTAGTGACTTTTAGCGATCTCTACGTGCCGCTGATGGTGCAGCCATTGGATCTCAATGGTAAGGAAACAGGCGAAAGTGCTTTGGGCATTCATGCTTGGGCAGAAGAGCTTTTAGGGCAGTCGGAGCCTCGAAAGGTTGGCTTTATAGAAGGAGAAGCGGGCCGGGGAAAGTCTGTATTTTGTCGGATGTTTGCGCCGATGGTTCGTTTGGAGCTGTTCCCGGCGTTTGTGCCTGTCTTGATTCGGCTGCGGGAGGTGCACGTGTTAGAAAATAACCTGACGAAAACGTTGGAAACGCACCTGCAAGCTCTGGACTTTGTGCAGAGCGATCGCGGTTGGCTGACCGATCAGAACACCCGGTTTCTGCTGATTTTCGATGGATTTGATGAGCTGCTGTTGCAGGGGCGTGAGAGTGGTGGGCTGAAGGAATTGATTCAGCAGCTCGGTGATTTTCAAAAGAATAGCCATCATCAGTGTTTGGTGACGGGCCGACCGCTGGCCCTGCAAGGGGTAGACCGCGTGCTCACCCAAACCGACAATCTGCTGCGGGTGCGGCTAGAGCCGATGGCGGATGCCCAGCGAAATGAGTGGTTGGCCAATTGGGCCAAGCTGTTTGGTGAAGCGGAAGCGCAGAACTTCAAAGCATTTTTGACGGCTTGCCCAAAGGATATTGGTGAACAGTTGGCCCGTGAGCCCTTGCTGCTGTATTTGTTGGGTCGGCTGCATCGTGAAAAGCATTTGAATGCTGACATGTTTGCTGGGGC
>QBMP01000200.1:0-1385 GCA_003242115.1 Phormidesmis priestleyi | reverse complement strand
ACGATGAGTCGGTGAAGTGGGTGCTGGAGCAGCAGCGGCAGGAGGTGAGTCAGCAAATTCCGGGGCTGGTTGCTGAAGATTTGCGGCAGGTGCTTCAGGAGGCGGCGCTGTGCGTGGTGCAGTCGGGGAATGAGACGGCGAAGCTGGCCATGCTCAAAAGTCGCTTTATGGATGATGCTAATCCGGTGGCTGACCTGCTGAAGCGGGCACAGACCGAGACTGAAAGAACGGAAGATAAGGCGCTGAATAATTTGCTCACTGCTTTTTATCTCAAGCCAGGGGAAGGGGATAAAACTGGCTCAGTAGAGTTTGCTCACAAGAGCTTCGGCGAGTTTTTGTTTGCTGAGCGGCTGAAGGTGGCTTTTGAAGATTGGACAGAGCTAGACCCGCGACAGCGGCCTCGGCTAAATGATGCTGCCGTAGCTCGGCAAATATATGACTTGCTGGGCTACGGGCCGCTGACGGTTGAGATTGTTGATTATTTGAAAGAGCTGCTGTTTTCCGCTGAGGAGGGTGATGATCTGGCGCGACTTTCTCACCGGCTGCATCAGTTTTATGACAGCTGGTGCGAGGGTTTTTATATTGATAAAGTCCCTGGTGATAACTTACCTCAAAGCAAAATGATGCAGCTCAATGCTGCGGAGATTGCTACAGGCGTGAGGCAAGTGGATATTCATGCTGGGCTAAATGTGATGATTTTGCTGTTTGAGATGCACCGCTATGGCCAGCAGCAAGACGATGAGACTAGCCGTTGGGCGCTTCATTTTCATCCTTGCGGAGATTTGAAGACAGGGGTGCTTGATCGCGAAAAACTGCTACGTATCATTGGTTACAGTCAGCTAATTCGCCTCCATCGTTTTGTAGCAACAGTTGGGCGTCACCTCAGCGATGCGAACCTCAGCGATGCGAACCTCAGCGATGCGAACCTCAGCTTTGCGAACCTCAGTCAGGCGGATCTCCGCGCTGCGAACCTCAGTCATGCGGCTCTCCGCGCTGCGAACCTCATCGCTGCGAACCTCATCGCTGCGGATCTCCGCTATGCGGATCTCTGCGCTGCGAGTCTCAGTCATGCGAACCTCAGCTCTGCGAACCTCAGTCATGCGAACCTCATCGCTGCGGATCTCAGCTCTGCGGATCTTCGCGCTGCGAACCTCAGCTATACAAATCTAGAAAATATACTTTTTGACGAAGAGACGAACTGGGCTGATGCTAAAGGATTGGAGACTGCTAAAAACTTACCCGAAGCGCTGAAGCAGCAGTTGGGACTGTCCTAAACCCCTAGACTTATTCATCATCCACACCCAAACTGCCCTCGCCGCCAACCAGCCTGCACTCATTCATGGCTACCCTACACTTGATGCCGCCGCGCCCGTACTCATCTCCGC
>QBMP01000001.1:45150-62676 GCA_003242115.1 Phormidesmis priestleyi | reverse complement strand
TTAGACAGACTCCTAAAACCTGAAAAGTCGTAAGCACCAATTCTAGATCTATCTGAAGAAAGTAAAGGCCGATCAGTGAAAAAATGACCGAAAGCCCACGAGCATAGATTTCATGTGGCCCTAACACGCGGTAGATTAAGCTCACTAAAGCTGGATACAGCGGAAATTCGGTTTCAGCATAGCTGCCGCCGCCCCAGTCAACCTGAGGGTAGGCAAAGCGCCATAGCTGGCCGGGATGAATGAGCAGGGCTTCGTAGAAGTTGCGGGCGATCGCCGCTGTATCTGCCTGCCGCCACGAATGTACGCCAATTACCGGGCTGTTGAGGTTATACAGCCGAGGAATCAGAGCCAACACCAGCAAAAACAGCAGTGGAAAACGATCTATCGCACGTTTAATAGAAGTAATCATGGCGTAAGGAAGTGAATAAGTTCCCACTGCTGAACAGGTGCTCTTTTCTCATAGGGTTGCTCGCAGAGGTATTTCATTCTAGTGCAGCTTAAGGAAACATAAGGGAAGTCGTTGATTGAGACATTTCTAGGCATGAGCACGTTAGCTATCGTAGCAGCCTTTCGAGAATTACCTGATCTTCGACGGGGTGCTGGTCGCTGCCATGATCAGGCCCTTCGTCTATCACTCTTTACCTAAGCCTGTTAAGGTGAACAAATGAACTACCGTTGATTTACGGGCATTTCAGCGATTAGTCTTCTGAAATCAGAAATTCATACCTGCTATCTCTTTTTCTTTTCTTTTTAGAAAAATAGCAAGAACCGAAGCTGCAAAGCCTAATTCTTTCATTGGTCATTGCCCTAAATCATTAGTAAAAACGATCACCTTAACAGGGCTGGACAGTGGGAAGTTCTTCTCCTAAATTAATGACGTTTCGCTATGAAGCGATGATATTTACAAATCAACTTGAATGCCCCATGAAGCAAGGGTTTCAGAGTCTAGCTATGGACTAGAGGGGCTACTTTATTTTTTCTGTGAGGCTAGTCAAAGGCCAATTCATCTGAGACTCGACTGTCTTAACCTTTTTGAAAATTACACGATGATAACCGAAAGTAGCATGAAAGCTCGGGAAACAAGGGGCTAGCGGCTTTGCCAGCGGCTAGAAAAGCAACAAGAACTTCGCACTGTCCAGTTAACAGGGGTAGTTTGAGTTTATTGTGGAATCGTTGATGACCAGATAATTCTTATCTTGAGCGCTGGCAACAAAAGTTCTCAGAAGAAAGATATTGCGATCGCTCAAGGATACTGGAAGGAGTACAAAGACAATGCCAACTAAAAACTACAGTGATTTTTTGTTTGAGCAGCTTAAAGATTCTCAAATCGCGGCTGAATACCTATCAGCGGCTATCGAAAACGGCTCTACGAACGAATTTTATTGGCATTACGCAACGTTGCAGAAGCCCACGGTGGGATTGGAGTGCTGGCAAATATTACCGATCTCAACCGCCAAAGCATGTATAAAATGCTTTCTGAAGACGGAAACCCCACACTTACTAGCTTGATTTCGGTGCTTCGAACCATTGGTATTAACGTCACCTTTACTACTCTTGAGCAAGCATCTGAAAAAAATCTGCAAGAGAAGTCGCGTAAGGCTTGTTAGGAATGGCATACTAAAAACAATCCCTGCTGCTAGGTTCTATTGTCATGCCGCTTAATCGTCGTCGCTTTTTGCTGTTTAGTGGGCTAGTTATTGGGGCTGCGGGCAGTGGCGCGATCGCTTGCAGTAAATCAGCTAGCCAAGCTACCGCTCAAGCGGCTGATCAATCCATGACGGCATCAGCCGCTACCGCTACCGCCGTTAGCCATGCAGCCGTTGGCCCAGCAGGTTTTTTTGCCCCTCAACGTGGTGACATTCGCCTTGCCGTTATCAGCGATCTCAACAGCAACTATGGCTCTACTGACTACCGCCCGGAGGTGATTGCTGGCGTTAATGCCCTGCCCGACTGGCAGCCCGACTTGGTGATTTGTGGCGGCGATATGGTGGCTGGTCAAAGTCTGAGCCTGTCTGCCAGCGAAATTGCCACGATGTGGACTGCTTTCGACGAAAAAATTATTTCTCCTATTCGCAATGCCGGGTTGCCTTTTGCCGTTACGGTCGGCAACCATGACGCCTCTAGCTATCAAGACAAAGGTCAATTTGTCTATGTGCTAGATCGCCAGGAAGCTACGAAATATTGGAAAGGGCATCAGCCTGATACGGACTTAAGCTTCATTGAAGCCGATGGCTTTCCCTACTACTATAGCTTTCAGAAAAATGACATTTTTTATCTGATCTGGGATGCGTCTTCAGCAAATGTGCCGCCTGAACAGGTTGCCTGGGCAGATCGCGCTTTGGCTAGCCCTGCGGCTCAGAATGCCAAGCTGCGAATTGTGATGGGTCACTTGCCGCTGTATGCCGTTTCGCAAAGGCGCGATCGCCCCGGTGAATATCTCAATCAAGCCGATGCTCTGCGTCAGCTGCTAGAGCGCCACGACGTTCATACCTACATCAGCGGCCATCACCACGCTTATTTTCCGGGCAAAGTCGGCAACTTGAATACGCTCAATCTTGGTGCTCTCGGCAGCGGCCCAAAATCTCTCCTAGCGACAACGACAGCCCCTTTCCAGACGCTCACGATTATGGATGTGTTTTTAGACTCCGCTAGCGCGATTTATACCACCTATAACATGAACACTCAGCAAGTTGTCAGCCCGCAGGCACTGCCTCGTCAGATTGTTGGCCCCAATGGCCGTGAACTTCGTCAGGATGTGAGCTTGAGCGATCTCACCCCGGCTGAGCAGGCTCAGCCTTACGTTCCGAGTGAAGCTTGATAAAGCCCGGAATGAGGCTCAGAGCTACGCGCTTAAATCTACCCCTTCATTCAGCAAAGCTGCTTCAGTTTTTTGTGCATCTAATTTCAGCATAATCACACTCAGCGGTGGCAGCGTGAGATCTAGTGAATAGGTGCGGTTATGGAAAGTCCAATCTTCTGACCACTTGCCGCCTAAGTTACCGATATTAGCGCCCCCAAATTCGCGAGCATCGCTGTTAAAAATTTCTCGATAATAGCCCTTAGTCGGCACCCCGACCCGATAGTGACTGTGAGGCTGAGGCGTGAAATTGCAAATAGTGAGAATAAAGTCCTTACTCTCTTTGTCGTAGCGAATAAATGCCACGACGCTGTGGCGATTGTCGCTACAGTCTACCCACTCAAAACCCTCTTGAGAAAAATCTTGCGTATACAGAGCAGGCTCACGCCGATAGAGATAGTTCAGTCGCTCTACGCAGTGCTTGAGGTTTTTGTGAGCGTCAAACTGGAGCAGATGCCACTCCAAATCGCCCCACACATTCCACTCGCTCCACTGACCAAATTCCATGCCCATAAAGAGCGTCTTTTTGCCGGGATGTGCGTACATAAAGGCATATAGTGCCCGCAGATTAGCCATTTTTTGCCAGTCATCACCGGGCATTTTGCCAATCATGTGGCTTTTTCCGTGCACGACCTCATCATGCGAGAGCGCCAGCATAAAGTTTTCACTAAAGGCATACCAAATGCTGAAGGTAATGTTGTTTTGGTGAAACTGCCGGAACCAGGGATCCATCTCGAAATAGTCGAGCATGTCGTTCATCCAGCCCATGTTCCACTTGAGGTTAAAGCCTAAGCCGCCTACATAGGTTGGCCAGGACACCATCGGCCAGGAGGTGGATTCTTCAGCAATCGACAGCGCACCTGGATAGTGGCTAAACAAAACGTGGTTGACCTGCTTGAGGCACTCGGCTGCTTCGATGTTCTCTCTACCGCCGTATTCGTTGGCTACCCATTCACCGGGCTTACGGTTGTAGTCCAAATACAGCATTGAGGCAACCGCATCCACCCGAATACCGTCGATGTGGTACTTGTCAAACCAAAATACGGCGTTGGCAATCAGAAAATTGCGGACTTCATGGCGACCGTAGTTAAAGACGAGTGTGCCCCATTCCTTATGCTCACCGCGCCGAGGATCTTCGTGTTCGTAGAGGTGGGTGCCATCAAAAAAGGCTAGGCCATGACCATCTTTAGGAAAATGTCCGGGCACCCAATCGACAATCAGGCCAATGCCGTGCTGATGACACTGATCAACGAAGTACATAAAGTCTTCAGGAGTGCCGTAGCGGGAAGTAGGCGCAAAATATCCGGTAACCTGATAGCCCCAAGAGCCGTCAAACGGATGCTCGGCAACTGGCATCACTTCAATATGAGTAAAGCCCATTTCTTTGACGTAAGGAATCAGCTTAGCGGCTAGCTCTCGGTAGGTTAAAAACCGAGCGCCGGGTTTGAGGTCGGCAACTGTGACGACCGGGGCGCTGCTGCCGTCGGCTTGCTGGGCAGGTTCGGCTGAAGGCGCGTGGAGCCAGGAGCCAAGGTGCATTTCATACACAGCTATTGGCTGGCTCATGGCATCGGTTTGGCGGCGATGCTCCATCCAGTCGTCATCGTTCCACTGATAGCTGTCTAAATCGGCGACGACAGAGGCGGTTTTGGGGCGTACCTCTTGCTGAAAACCGTAGGGGTCTGATTTTTCGTAAATGTGGCCGTTCAGGTTTTTGATTTCGTACTTGTATGAGTCGCCCGGTTTGAGCTGAGGAATGAATAGTTCCCAGATGCCACCGCCGCCTTTGCGCATTTGGTGCCGCCGACCGTCCCAGCTATTGAAATCGCCCATGACTGAGGCGTTACGCGCATTCGGTGCCCAGACTGCGAAGTAAACGCCAGCAATGCCGTTTTGGCTCATGGGGTGTGCGCCCATTTTTTCGTAAATTCGCTGGTGATTGCCTTCTGCAAATAGGTGCACGTCAAAGTCGGTCATTACCGGCGATTTGAAGGCGTAAGGGTCGTAGGTGACGTGTTCGCAGGCCCCTTCTTTGTAGCGAATTTGGTAGTTTGCGACTTCGGTGGCGTCGCTGATAATGGCTTCAAAAAATTGAGGATGCTGATCGTTGCGCATCTCGTACTCTTTGCGTACATCCGGTAATATCACCCAGGCTGCGTCTGCCTTGGGGAGATAGGTGCGCACTACCCAAACCTGCCTGCCGCCTTGCTCTGTTAGATGTGGCCCAAGCACTTCAAATGGATTTTGGTGCTGGTTTCCAACAATCCGCTCAATTTGCTCAAGAGCAATGGTTGAAGACATGTATATTACCTGACCCGCTTAAGTTTTTATGATGGATTTGATATGTGTGTAAGCTTAACAAAACGTTGTGACTTTAAATCGGCTTTTCGAGGAAAGCGTTGATTCAGACGCCACCGTTTGCAGTTTGTTTGTTTGTCATTTGTCATGTTTGTCATTTGTCATTGGAGCGTTTGCTGCTGTGCTATCAGCTACGCTTGGGATCTCGCTCGAATATCCGTGGAGATCTGGGGACATTCTGGTATGAACATATCAATATTTTTGCCACTAGGCATTAGCTACTGCTTTTGTTTAGCTGATTTGGCTGAAGAGTGCCTGCCTATTAGGGAATAAAAGGCAGGACGGGTCTAAGCGTGCGGCGAATTTGCAGTAGCTGGATCAGCTGACGAATTTCTGAGCTGATGAGGCTGCCATCGGCGGGTGTATTTTGAATTGATTCGAGCAGTTGGGCATATTCGGCGGCGCTGAGGGGTTCTCCGGTTAGCGGCGATCGCGCCTCCGTAATAATCTCTATTCTGAGCAATTCTTCAGGGATGTCGTCAGGCTCCGGCACCGCTAGATTTTGCAGCTGATCGTCTGGAATAATTTGCAGGTCGCTCTGTAATTCGCCCTGTAATTCACTTTGTATTTCATTCTGGGCGCTGCTGCTTTTGGCTATTCCCATCAGCCCTAGACTGGCGAAGGCAATAGCGATCGCTAGCTTTGTAGCCATGCTCAAAATCATCGGCGCTTTTTCCAAGACAGCTAACATAAGTGTCCCATAAGATATCAGTAGTGATTTAGATTGGCTTAAATTTGTGGACTATGGCAGCTCAATGGCAATTTGAGATCGGTGGGTTTAGCTGATCCGTCGAGCCGCTAGCTGACTAGCGAGAACCATTTTTTAGCAATGAAGAAGTTTATTCAAAGGTCACATATGAAGGTGTCAGAAGTCGGTCAAGTCAAGCACATTACGCGAGTGGTGGGGCGAACGTTTGCCAGAAAAACGATCAGCGCTCTGTTAGTAGGTACTGCGGTGTTAGGAGCCGTTGGCTCAGCTCACAAAGCGGCTTTTGCGCAGGCGATTTTGCAGCAGCAAGGAACGCTGGCCCCGATGGAAGACACTTACACCTTCAGCGCCGAAGCCGGTCAGACGATGACCATTGAGCTAAAAAGCAGTGACTTCGATACCATGCTGGTGCTGAAAGGCCCGAATGGCGAAGCATTGACTTCAAACGATGACTATGGCGGGTCTTTGAATTCAACGATTGTGATGGAGCTACCGGAAAGTGGAACTTATAGCGCTGTGGCTAGCTCATTTTCTAGTCAGGGCGGCAGCTATCAAATCGAAATTCGGCCTGCTAGTGAGTATGAAAAAGTGTACAGCCGCGCCTACAGCTTTATGACGGCGGCTGACTACACGAATGCTATTGAAGCCTATACCGCTGCTATTTCATTGAATGATACCGATTCAAGTGCCTATTTAGGCCGCGCTGAGGCCACTATTAATCGTACCTATGCTGAGGCTACAACTGATTTGGCTAGCCCTAGCGATTGGCCCCCGGCGGTTGTCACTGCGGTCGTGGCTGACTACCTCAAAGCTGCTGATCTACTAGAGCAGCAGGGTGAAGGCACCACCGCAGCTTCTTTGCGCGAACAGATTCAGTACTTCACCGGGACGCCGCCTGAGCCGCAGCCTGACCCGGCAGTGCAGCCCGATCTGCCTAATGAAGCGATTCCCGTAGAGCCCAATGGCGGCATTGGTGATGGCGCAACTCCGCTTCCCGCACCGATTTCACCGATTTCACCGCGTTAGAGTTTAATCAATCTGCTGTAAAACGCCATCGCGATCGCACAGATCACTCACCTGTGCGCGATGGCCACATTTGGAGCAAATAGTGCTAGGGCCAACGTTAGCCGCTGATGTGTCTGTCGTTTTGAAGAGCGTTTCGGGCTCTATATTGATCGCTGCTACTAGCCAATCAATATAGAGCCGCTGGCACTGTGGACATTTTACCAAAACATTTTTAGGGGACATTGGCTGCGATTATTAGCTTTATAGGGCTATGGGCACAGACTATATCAGACTATGCCTGTAGCCTTTTTCAATAGCCGCCCGTCTAAGACAGCTAGGCCGCCTAAGATCAGACTCATGCCGACGAAGGTAAGCGCATCAACGTGTTCGTGCAGGAAAACGGCGCTTAGTATAAGTACACTCAGAGGCACTAAAAACGAGACGAGCGAGGTGCTGAGCACACCGACTTCTCCTAACATCCGAAAGTAAATAAAGTATGCGATCGCTGTCGGAATAATGCCTAAGGCCAAAAGCGCCAGCACTGATGACCACTGCCAGCCAGTGACCAGTGAGCTGTTGTCAACTCCACTGAGTCCGCTGAGTAAGGTAAAGGGCAAAATGATGGCGGTGCCTACAGCCACTGTTAGCGTTGAGACAATCTGCGGCGGCGTCTTTTTAAACCGTGCGCCAATAAATCCAGAAGCAGCGTAAGAGATAGCGGCAACTAACGCAGCGAGTTCGCCAAAGCCTTCGAGGTTTAGCCCGTTGAGCACCTCCGGCCCAATCAGCACGACTACGCCCGCAAACCCCAATGCAATGCCCAAACTGCGCAGGAACGTGAGCGGCTCTCCCAATAAAAAAACGGCCATTACAACCGTAAATATAGGTGCAGAGGCAATTAAAATTGAGGCTAAGTTAGCGCTGATATGCTGCTGCGCCCAGCTCACTAGACCAAAGGGCAGCAAATTATTAATTATGCTAAGTCCACCGCACCGCAGCCATACCGAAAGTGGGAGCGATCGCAGCAATGCCCGCTGGCTGGCCTGAGCGCACAAAATACCGCCCATCACAACTGTTGCTACCGCCAAGCGCCCAGTGACAAGGGCAATGGGCGAAAACATAGGTAGCGCTATTTCCATGAAAATAAAGGCGCTGCCCCAACAACAAGACAGCAACCCCAACCAAAGCCATTGACGTAAAGACACGCTTAATCCTTGCTTTTAAAATTCGTCAACAGCGTTGCTTTTTAGTTTTTTTGGCTCGCTTATTTTTCGGTTCGCTTAACTGTGCGACGCTAAAACTAGGCAATATTACAACTAGGCAACCTTATGGCCTACTATCTCAATTGACTGCTTCACTGAGGACTCAGACAACGTATCTGAGTCTACCTCAACGGTTTTGTTTGCAATATCGACGGTCACTTTTGCGTTTTCATCGTGAACTTTGATCTCCTTAGTAATGGTATCAGCGCAGCCTTCACATTTAATTGAAGGAACTTGTATTGTCATGCTCATTGTATAATTTCCTATTTTTCATCATCTCTGATCGTAACTGTATAGCTGCTCACCTTGTGGTTATCGCTGGCACATTTGAGCTTTTTCTTACCAGAGAAAGAGTGTCCAACATCTTAAATATCTCAGAAGAGATAAGTCAAAAGAGTGAGAAGATCTCGTATGCTGTGCGCAAATTTTTCAGAGACTCTCTATAAGTTGCCGACAAATCGCCCTGGACTCAATAGCCGATGGGGATCAAACTTTTGTTTGATATCGCTCATGACCCCGATGGCGTTGCCGCTGTAGCCCCAAACCTCAATGGCTTGCTTGAGCGATTTTGGAGCTTGTAAAAGCGTTAAGAATCCTGCGTTTTTTTGGCAGTGCGATCGCAGTTTCTCCAGTCCGCTCACCATCTCTTCAGGGGTTTTACCCGCTGGTTCAAACTGAATCCATCCCAGACCGCTGCTGCCGTACAGCCTGGCTTCGGCTCCTAGATTAATCTCATCAATCAATTCAATTAGCCAAGGAATCCCGCTAGGCCGCAAGCCCACTTTGCACAGCACGGTATCTGACCTAATTTCTGCGGCTGCCCTTTGCAAAAACGCCACATCTTCGGCTCCATCTAGCTGCTTACAGGGCATTGAGTGAGTCGTGGCAATTTTTTTAAGTTGCAGAGTTTGCTCTTCCACGCCATCAGCAACGCCTTGAAACCGAGCGATCAGGCTTAGCGCCATTTGATTACATTGATTATCTGCCCTTGAAGTCACGTCTAGCGCCACGGGCGTCAGCCCCGATAATCTGACCTCGGCAGTGGCGGCTTTAATGGCCTGCGCCCCACCGGATAGAACCAGCGTTCGAGAGTAAGCTTGCCTCGGATGTAGCCGAAACGTCAGCTCACTCAAAATTCCTAAGCTGCCGTACGCGCCAGTCATCAGCTTCATCAGGTCATAACCAGCCACATTTTTGACAACCCGGCCTCCGGCTCTAGCCACTTCACCGTCATAGCGAACAAACTGTACACCAATCAGCAAATCGCGCAGGCCGCCATACCGCTGTCTGCGCGATCCGGTGTCGGCTGTGGCTACGACTCCGCCGACGGTTGCGGTCTGGGCAAAGGCCGGATCGATGGCCAAAAACTGACCTTGCTCGGCCAAGATGGCCTGTAAGTCTGCAACCTTGATCCCCGATTCTACGGTCACTGTGTAGTCACCAATGGCGTGATCAATCACGCGATTTAGCTTGGCTGTACTAATTACCAGATCGACTGCTTCAACCAAGCCGCCCCAGCTTAGCTTACTGCTTTGGCCAGTCGGCAGCACTCGCCAGCGATTCTGAGCCGCTATTGCCATCACCTGAGCCAGTTCTGCTACCGTGCTCGGCATTGCCATACAGGTAGGCATGGTGTCGGTAGCTAAGGCATTGACTATCTGGTGCTGTGTGTCAGCCGGTATGAGCGTCCAATCGATCACATTGGCTTCACCGAGCGTCTTAGACAACTGATCTGCATTAGCACTCATACCGACACCGATAACCTATAGATAGATCAAGCAAAAAGAGTAAATAGAAAGCCTCACTGACAAGGCCACAATTACCCTACCCGTTAATCAATCCGCTAATCAATCCCGATCGCGACCGGGCCACTCGCCGATCCAGTCGTCGAAGCGCTAGCCGACGGCCCAATGCCTCTGGGCTTACGGAAATCGCTATAGAGCTGATCGCGCCATAGCCAAAACGCGCTAAACGCGGGGTCATCCGCCAGACCGGGCACGCCTTTATTACAGATGCCCACTGGCAAATCCACATAGATCTCCGACGGAAACTTGAGGTACATCGACAGTCCCGCTACTGCGAAGTCAGCCAATGTTGGCTGCTCGCCACAGAGGTAGGGCTGCGTGCTTAAGATTAGGCACAGCGCTTCTAGGTCTTGTCGCAAAATTTCCGTCGCTGACTTGACCGCATCAGGGCCAAATCCAGCTCCAATGCCCAGCAAGCTCAAAAAGTCGCTAGGCACCGCCCCAACTACTTTTTTGACCAAATCAGGCGTCGCTACGGGCAAAAGCGCCGTGCGAAAGTTGGGATGCTGGTTGAAAGCGCCAATCATTGCTTTACGGCCATTCAGGCCAATCGACTCGTTGGCCCAAGCTTCCATCATTAAGCACAGCCCTTTTTGCTTGGGATCAGTAGGGATGATGGGGCGCTCAGGATATTTTGTATCAAGGTAGCGGGCGATCGCACTCGAATCAGGAATCACCTCATCCCCATCTTTTAGCACCGGCACCTGCCGTTGGCCCGACAGTCTATAGAGATCTATCTGGCCTAACCCTGGAGTAACTTCAATAGTCCTATAGGGCAATCGCTTGTAATCCAATATCAGCCTTACTTTTTCGCTGTAATGAGACGCCTCAAACTGGTGCAGTTCTAACATCCGAACATCTCCTTAATAACGGTAAATTTTCGATCAATTCTCAGTGAATTCTCGGTAAAAAGCACAATCGCTAAATCGCTTTAGTGACTTGGCCTAACCCTACTTACGTAGCCGCGCAGCACTGCCCTTTCAGCCGCAGTCAAGCCGCCGTTGAATAGCCTCTGTGATTATGACGCGCTGATTGCTAACTGACCTCTACCGTATGTGCGAACAATTTTACAGGCAGATTATTCGATACACTTTACGAACGCTTAATGAACTTTAGTTAAATCTTTACGAAATTAAGCTTTACGAAATTAAGCGAAGCAGCGGCTTCATACCCACTCATTCCGGATCTGAATTTCAGTCCGATCTCAGATCGCCTATCAAGACTTAAGAGGTTCTATGCAAGTTAATCACAACAACCGATTCGTTAAAAATTTGATGATCGGCCTATTGGCTAGTGGAGTTGGGAGTCTCGTGGCTTTGCCTAGCGTCGCCATGCCTGCTGCGACTACCGCTATGCCCGCTACGACAGCTACACCCACTACTACAGAAGCCTCAGAAGCCACGGCAGTAGAGGTCGTACCTAAGCCGACAGCAACAGAAGCGCTGCCTTTAGCCGAACCTTTGGCTGATCCTCTGGCTGAGCCTTTGGCCGAACCATCAGTTGGCGAACTAGAAACCGCGCCTGTGACTGAAGATGGCATGACCGAAACCGCACCTGTGGCGGAAGACGGCATGACCGAAACTGCGCCTGTAGCTGAAGACGCCGTTGATACTAGCGAATTTACAATTACTGAACTCACTAGCAGCAGCGCCTCTTTCAAAACGCTAACCGCTGCGTTAGCCGCCGCTGATCTGAGTGAAATTCTCAGTGGAGAAGGCCCTTATACGATCTTTGCCCCGACTGATGAAGCGTTTGCCGCTTTGCCTGAAGGTGCAATTGAACAACTGCTGCTGCCTGAAAACAAAGATGTTCTGGTGCGGATTTTGACCTATCACGTTGTCCCTGGAGCAGTTCGTTCCAGCGATCTGGAAACAGGAAATGTAGAGACTTTAGAAGGCAGTGACGTGGCTGTGGAAGCTGGAGATACGGTCACGGTCAATAATGCAAATGTGATCGTTCCTGATGTAGAGGCGAGCAATGGCGTGATTCACATTGTTGATCGGGTGATTTTGCCGCCTGCGCCTGAAGCAAGCACAGGCGTTGAACCGAGCGCTGCTGCTCCGGTTCAATAGTCAGCTTAGTTAATTTAAAACAGTAAACGCTTGTGTAGTTCCACTCTCGCGCATGTCTTGTATGATGCCCCTCAGTTGTGTTGACTGAGGGGCTTTTTTAAGGTTTTTTGAGTGGGTTTTTATGATCCTGGCTTAGGTGTTGGCTCTGGTTTGGGGGTTAATTCGGGCTTTGGGTTTAGCGGCTCTGGCGAATCATCTGGCGAATTAGCTGGCGAATTGGAAGTTTTGCACTCGGCAGTAGGATCTGCTGCGTTTTTGACCGTCACGGTTTCAAACCCGGTGCTTTGAAGAAGCTGAGTGACCACTAGCTCGGCGCGGTCATTGGCTTGTTTGAGAATATTTTGGTCGCAGGCAGCTTTCTCAATTTCGATCAGCGCTTCTTGCTGGGCGGCTGACTGCAATTCTGGGGCGCGATCAGGGCCTAGATTTAAAAAGCCTCGGCTGTAGTCGTATACGCTGGAGCGAGTGACGTCTATTTTGGTATCTAATAGTTTGGCGGCAGGCAGGGTTAGCTCGACGCTCATGCCATCTTCAGACGGAATCACATCATCGGCGCTGATGTCTTCTAGGTTTACGCCCGCGCGGACTTCACCGTAGGCAATGTAGAGCAGATTGGTTTTGCCGATGGTGTAGTCGCCAATTTTGCGATCGCTCTGCGCAGGCACCACCGCCTCCATCGTAAATACCGCTGTCGTCAACTCACTGGCGCTGCGAATTTGCTTCACGACTACTGTACGCACATCTACCTTTTCTACAGGCGGCTGGGGGGTAAGCGCTAGCTTGACGCCATCGATAAACCGACTGCCAGAGCGTAAAAAGGCCAAGCCTGCCAAGCTAGCCACAATCACTGCCCCGCCTGTGATCGAAATCGCGATCAGCTGCAAAGACCGGAAGATGGGCGATCGCTTAGAAGCGCGATCTCGCTTCAGCGGCGCTGGCTTGTGGCGATACGGATCGGGCATTCGCGATTTCATGAGGCGTTGCTGATTCTAATTTGCTGATTCTAATGAGAGAGCTGCAAAAGCAGTACATGAAAGCAGTATAAGCTTTGAAATTAGCTTCGATCAGGGTCTTTGACTTTACGCCATCTATCTTTAGAGTTAAACCGGATATATACCGGATATACTACGGCCATATTATCTGGCCAGACAAGCCTGCTCAGTCAGGGCAGAAATATTATCACTCCACTACCTGTTTATCATCATGAAATTTTTGGCTAACTATTCCTGCTTGCTGACGCTCATTGCTTTGCCGTTAGCGGTTAGCAGTAGCGCTGTTTTGGCTCATCCAGTGGCCGCTAATCCAGCTTCAAATCGGCTAGAGCAGCCTGCAAATAAATCGGACGATGCCTTTTACAGCACGGCGCGATCGCAAATAGAAGGCTCTTTAGGCACAGTCGGCCCCGACTACTACGCAGTCTATCGAATCGTAGAGCGAATTGCCCGTGCCAACGGCTTAGATCAAACGCCCTGGCGCGTGCGAGTCACCGATGAGCTAAATATTAACGCCTACGCTTCCGATGTGAATATGCTCACCTTCGAGGCCGGAATTTTGGAGCAGATCAGTGGTGATACGGCTGCGCTTGCTTGTGTCGTCGGACATGAGATGGCACACCATACCAAAAATCACATTCCCAGCATGGTGGCTGCTCGGGTCAGAATCGAAGGCTTGCAAGAAGAAGCGCTTTTGCAGGCCCGTTCAGAAGTCGAGTCGGCTCAGCAGCAGGGCAACATTTTAGGGGGTATTTTTGGCGCGGTAACCGGCGGCGTTTTCAATGCCACCGGCGCGAACTCTTCGATTGGCGGCATTTTAGCGGGCAACGTCGTCAGCAGTACGCTGCAAGGACTCAACGCTGAGCAGACTCAGCAGGCTACCGCTAGAGCTGAAGAGCTTTACAATGAGCGGGTTGAGGCTTTGGATGCTGAGTATTCTACGCAGCTGCGATCGCAAGAATCCGAAGCCGATGAAGTGGGCTATGGGTACATGGTCGCCGCCGGATTTTCACCCGATGGCTGTGTGCGAGTCATGAATGTACTGGATCGCATTGAAACCAGCAGGCTCCCTAGCCTTTCTCATCCCAACCCACAAGATCGAATTAGGGCCATCAATACGCTCAACATCGCAGCGGCCAATCAAAGCCTTGTTCAAGTAGGGCAAGCCAACCTCAGACAGTCGGCCAAGCCACTAGGCTACGGCGTCGGTAGAGATGGGGCTTCATTGAGAATTGAGTCTCGGTTTGGCGCTCAAGATATCGACAGCACTTTTCCGCAGTAGGCCAGCTCACCGCAAAGCTTAACTGGTTCTCAATCAGTCCTTAATCAGTAACTCAACCCATCCCCAACACGTGAGAGGCATTTGCCTAACTTGTCTATGCCTCCTACCACACCGTCTACCGTGCCTCTCACACCTTCTACCCACTTAGGCGACACCCGTTTTAATCTTCCTAATCTCTGTGGTTGGGAAGCAGATATCGCCCGTGTGACCAACCACAGTGAGCCGATCTTTTTACCCAAAACGAATCTGCGCATTCAAGACATCACTGCCGGATTTGCCTGCGCCTTGCACATGCACCAGCCCACCATCCCCGCTGGCTCTGATGGCGCACCTATCAGCAATCTGCAAAATATGTTTGAAAACCCAGGCGACGGCGACAACCACAACGCCGCCGTTTTTGCTTGGTGCTACCAGCGCATGGGCGAATGGATTCCGCAGCTCGTGAGCCAAGGCGACAATCCTCGGATCATGCTGGATTATTCCGGCAATCTCTTTTGGGCCTTTCGCCAAATGGGCCGAGAAGACATTCTCAACAACCTCAAGCGCCTGTGCGAACCGACCTATCAGCCCTATGTAGAATGGCTCGGAACCATGTGGAGTCATGCTGTTGTCCCTTCTACACCCATTCCCGATATCAAACTGCACATTCAGGCATGGCAGCATCATTTTGCCGCTTTGTTTGGCAACGAAGCGCTGGCTAGAGTCAAAGGCTTTTCGCCGCCGGAAATGCACTTGCCGAACCATCCTGACACGCTATACGAATACATCAAAGCCTTGAAAGACTGCGGCTATCGCTGGCTGCTGGTACAAGAGCATTCGGTTGAACGCTTGGACGGCAGTGGCCTTACTCAAGATGATAAATATATTCCTAACCGGCTGGTTGCTCGTAACTCAAGCGGCGAAACCATTAGCATTACCGCTTTGATCAAAACGCAAGGGTCGGATACTAAGCTAGTCGCTCAAATGCAGCCTTACCATGAGGCCAAAAGCCTAGGCCGTCAGCAAATCGGCGGTGTGTCGGTGCCTAGCTGCGTCTCGCAAATTGCCGATGGTGAAAACGGCGGTGTGATGATGAATGAGTATGGCCGTGACTTTGTGCCCTTTTGGTCAGCGATTCGCGATAACGGGCGAGGCAGTGTTGGGACAGTTGGCCTCAACGGTACCGAATACATTGAGCTGATTGAGGCGGCTGGGGTGAATCCAGACGACTATCCGGTGTGTCAGGCCGTGGGTCAAGGTAAGATTTGGCAGCGGGTTGACCCGAATGGCGCGAC
Organism: Phormidesmis priestleyi; assembly: GCA_003242115.1. Lineage (GTDB taxonomy): Bacteria > Cyanobacteriota > Cyanobacteriia > Phormidesmidales > Phormidesmidaceae > Phormidesmis > Phormidesmis priestleyi_A. The sequence continues at coordinate 47,060 of QBMP01000001.1, read as the reverse complement.
GCCCGCAGCCGTTGAGCAGGCGATTAAAGATCTTCAGCAGAGCGATCATCAGTTCCATATGGACGGCGCTTCTTGGACGAATGATTTGAGCTGGGTAAAAGGCTATGAGAACGTGCTGGGGCCGATGAATCAGCTCAGCGCTAAGTTTCATCAAAAATACGATGCTTTGGTAGCAGCCGATCCGGCAACTACTCAGCGGCCCGACTACCAGGAGGCTTTGGTTTATTTACTGTTAGTCGAAACGAGCTGCTTTCGCTACTGGGGGCAGGGCACTTGGACGGACTATGCCCAAGCGCTGTATCAACGAGGGGAATCGCTGTTAAAGGGATAGGAGAAATAATAGAAACAACCCGTTTTTATCTTCTGGCCTTTATCTAGGGGTCTTCATCCTTCTAAAGTAAGGTGTGAAACAAACCATTTAGCCGAAATCTGGGCAGCGGCCTCAGCTTTTCACTGGATCACTTTTTCAGCACTTTGGTTCAGCACATATCCGCGTTTGATATCCGCTCAATCTTGAGCAGACGCTGCTGAAAGATATCTACCGCTCGCTCAATCGCTGCGTTTGCTTAATTGATGAAAACGTCGAGCATTACTGTGTAAGCCAACCAAATAGAGCGTTACTTTCAGCATCATGGTATTGGTTTGCACAAGCGAGTTAATCAAGGCTATGTAGGTGGATAAAGGCATCGCCACAATCGCCACAATCGCCACAATCGCCACAATCGCCACAGTTGTGGCAGCTGATGTAGCAGTCGATGAGTGCGAAACGATTTGCCTTGACTATCCGTGAGGCGGACGCGGCATTGCCTCCCACTGCCGGGATGTGGAACTAGAAGAATCCTTCAACTGTAGGGCAAGGTGTGAAGTCTGATGTAAAGCCTGATGCACGCAGCGGTACAGGCAACGAGGGGAAAGTATTTTCAGCAGTTTGAAATATATTTCTAATATATTTTTGACATCATTTCTGTTGGGTAGTGAAATTTGAGCTAGTATTGTTCTCGAACGAATTGAATGATGAATAATTTATGGCTAAAGCAGCATTACCCCAGCTCCAAGAAATCGAGTCGGTGCTAGCGGCACAAGAAACTTCGATGTCAAAGGAACTGAGTGCGATTCAAGAAAAGCTGAAAGGCATCCGCATCGTTATGTCGATGTTTGACGGCTCTTCCGCTGAGGGCATCCCCAATCTAGATGCTTCTACTTTAAACAGTGTGGGATCGCTCAGTTCTACAGCATCAGAGGCGGAAGCGTCTTCTCTAGAAGAACCTGAAGATTCTGAAGAATCTGAAGAGTTTGAAGAATCTACCGATGTGGATGATTCGGAAACCGTGAAAACTGCCGTCAAAAAAAGAGCCGAAAAATCTGAGAGCAAGCAGCGGAAAAAGGTAAAAAAAGACGGTCGGGCAGCAACCTGGCAAAAGTATACGCGCACGGGCGTCAAGCAAAACTCGATCCCGGAAGCGGTGCGCTTAGTTTTAGAGACTCAGCCTGACAAGTCTTTCAAAATCATTGAAATAATGGAAGCACTCTTTGAGGAGGGAATGCCCAAAGCCCAGTATCTCAAAGCGCGTAACCGCATCTCTAACGTGCTGTCAGGCGGTGTTCGAGATGGTGAATGGCATCGGGGCGAGCGCAGCAGCTATCGTCTATCTGAAATGGGTTAAGCGGCAGCGATCGCCGATAGACGATGATCGGCGATCGCAAGCTTGAGCTTGAGTCAGGACTTGAGACAGCAGATGTTGTTAAAAGTTGTCTTCAAAGTCCCTGCTAATTTCCCTGGTGTAGGTGATCTATACTGGGGAATTCGTATGATCGAATTTAGTGTGCTATCGAATCTAATGAGCGTAAAAGTAGACCATGTTTTCTAATGATGATTTTTTTCATGGTGATGTGGCAGAGATCGCTCAGAA
>QBMP01000001.1:34671-45053 GCA_003242115.1 Phormidesmis priestleyi | reverse complement strand
CCGTTTTTCTCGCTGGCTTTTGGATCATTGGCCAAAAGCTCATGGCCGCCCAAGGGATCAACTACATTCAGTATCTCACCCCCATTATTAACTTACAGGCGCTGTTTTTTTCAGGGCTCGGCTCAGCCCTGATGCTGGCCAAAGATATTGAAACGGGAATGATGACCCGGTGTCGGGCGATGCCCATTGCGCGGGTGGCTGTGATTGCTGGATTAGTTTTGGCATATATGGTCAGAGCGCTGTTGGCAACCGCTGTGCTGCTAGTAGTCGCCTACGGCTTTGGCTTCCGCTTTCAGGGCACGCTATTAGACGCTATCGGCTACCTGACGCTGGTGATAGCCTTTACCGCCACCTGCATCACTGGCTATAGCGTCTTAGCACTGAAGCTACGCAATCCCACCTTGGTCGATGCCGTAGCGATTATTCCCTATACGCCGCTGCTGCTGCTGAGCAACGGCTTTAGCCCCACTGAAAACTTTCCAAGCTGGCTACAGCCGATTGTGCGCTATCAGCCGGTGAGCGTCACCTGCGACGCCTTGCGGGCTCTGAGCACAAAAGCTAATTTAGAGTCAACTATTGGCGGTGATGCTAGCCTGTCTCTTTTTTTACTCAGTTTGAGCTGGCTGTTGGGACTGCTGCTGCTGTTGGGCTGGTGGTCTACTCGGCTGTACCGAAAGCTGTCCTAGAAACTCACTAGAGAAATCTGCCAAAAAATCTGCCAGAAAATCTGTCAGAAATCTTCCAGGAAAATCCATCAAACCTAAATCGCATTAAACCCCAAGCAAAAATTCACGTAACCCAAAGCCGTCATGACCGAGGACAATTTCCACTTTCCAGCAGTAGGCAGCGCGCCAACGCTAAATCGTGATCAGCTAGCGGCGATGGTGGCGGCTCGTCGAGAAGGCGGGCTGCTAAGAACTTTGCAGGATATGAGCATTGTTGGCTGGCGCAATATTTTATTAGAAGTTCGCAGTCCGGCTTCGCTGTTGGTGTCTACTTTTTTTGCGATTTCTTTGCTCTGTGTGTTTACAGCTAGCTTTGCCCAAGTCGTTGCTCCGGGCGAAAGCTATAGCACCTACGCTCAGTTTTTGTTGCCGTTCACGATTATTCAAGGTCTTTTATTTAATACCGTGAATATCAGTAATTTTTTCTATGACGACCTGAGCCAGGGATTGGATAGAAGGCTGCGGGCGATGCCGGTAGCTAGGCTTTCAACGCTGGGCGGACGGCTGATTTCATCAGGTGCAAGGCTGATGTTTCAGGTGGTGGGAATTGTGTTGGCAGGGAGCTTTTTAGGGTTTCGGTTTCAAGGGGGCGCGATCGCTACACTGGGCTTTTTCCTGCTACCCGTGATATTTACGTTAGCCGTAACGTTAATCGGCTTCTATGTTGCAGTTGGCGCAAAATCTTCTGAAGGCGTATCAGCGGTCATGAATCCCTGGCTTTTGCCGCTCACTTTTTTAAGCATTGGCTACGTGCCAAAATCAGGATTTCCTGACTGGGCGCTGGGCTTTGTCACGCATAACCCGGTTTCGGTTGCCTCAGAAGCAATGCGATCGCTGGCCAACGGCGAACCGGCGATGAGTGCAGTAATCATCACATTAGGCTGGAGCTTAGCGCTGTTTCTCACCTTTGGACTGTTGACACTCAGGGCGTACCGACGAAAGAATTAAGTGCCGCTCACTCTTTTAGGATTTTTTCTTCTATGTCTACTGCGGGTCTATCAGTATCCGAATCTACGGCTGAACATTACGACGTGATTATTATTGGCACAGGTGCAGGGGGCGGCACTTTAGCGCATCGGCTAGCCCCTAGCGGCAAAAAGATTTTGGTGTTGGAGCGGGGCGCTTTTTTGCCCAAAGAAAAGGCAAATTGGAGCACAGAAGCCGTCTTTCGCAAGGGGCGCTACCAAACCCAAGAAGTGTGGGCCGATGGCAATGGCAATGACGTGCATCCCGGCATTGGTTACTGGGTCGGCGGTAATACGAAAGTGTACGGCGGCGCGCTGTTTCGCCTGCGCGAGCAAGACTTTGATGAAGTCAAGCTGCATGAGGGCGTTTCTCCGGCTTGGCCGCTAAAGTATGCTGATTTTGAGCCTTATTATGACCAAGCTGAAGCGCTGTATCAGGTACATGGCAAGCAAGGGCTAGATCCGACTGAGCCGCCGCGCCGCCATGAGTATCTCTATCCGCCGGTCAGCCACGAGCCTCGGATTGCTGAACTGGATAAGGCTTTTCAGACCAAGGGGCTCAATCCGTTTTACCTGCCGCTGTCCGTTAAGCTCAATGAAAAAGATGCGTTTTTAAGCGAATGCATTCGCTGCAACACTTGCGATGGGTTTCCCTGCTTGATTGATGCCAAATCAGACGCAGATGTAAACTGTATTCGCCCCGCCATGAGCAACACCAACGTGCGATTGATTACCGAAGCGAAGGTCAACAAGCTGCATACCAGCGCTTCGGGGCGAGAAATTACGGCGGTAGAAACAGAAATTAAGGGAGAGAAACAGGTTTTTTCAGGCGATATTGTTGTGGTTGCCTGCGGCGCAGTGAATTCATCGGTGCTGCTTTTAAATTCCGCGAATGAACAGCACCCTCAAGGGCTTGCCAATAGCTCCAATCAGGTCGGGCGCAACTTTATGAAGCACCTAGCGGCGGCGATTATTGGCCTAACGCTCAAAGAGAATCGCAGCGTGTTTCAAAAGACGCTGGCAATTAATGATTACTACTGGGGTGAGCCGGGATATGAGTATCCGATGGGTCATATTCAGCTTTTGGGTAAAGTGAATTCAAAGATGCTGGCAACGGATGTGCCGAAAATTTCGCCGATGTTTGCGCTGAAAATAGCGGCTAGGCGAACGGTAGACTGGTGGCTAACAGGAGAAGACGCGCCAGATCCAAACAACCGCGTGACGGTGAATAATGGCAAGATCACGCTGAACTACACGCCTAACAATATGCACTCTTTTAGGCGCTTGATTCGGCGATGGGTGCGAATGGTGAGAGAAGTTGATAACCAAGGAGGAGTGCTGCCGGTGTCCTGGTATTTTAGTAAGATTTTGCCGATTGATGCGATCGCTCATCAAGTCGGCACCTGCCGCTTCGGCAGCGATTCGGCTACGTCTGTGCTGGATCTCAACTGTAAAGCTCACGATGTAGACAATTTGTATGTCGTCGATGGCAGCTTTTTTCCGTCTAGCGCGGCAGTCAATCCGTCACTGACGATTATGGCGAATGCGATGCGAGTAGGCGATCATTTAATTGAGCGATTGGGATAGGCTTTGGCCTCATTTCCTTGGAGCGATGATCGCGGGCCTCGCTGCGCTGGAATGGTTTGGATTGCAGGCTAATCTGCTGAGTGCGATCACCGACGGCCTGAATTCTTACGGCCATTGGGAAGTCGCCCAGCTAGCAGGGCTTGCTCTCGTAAGCTTGGTGGCAGTTTAACCGGGCCATGTCATGCTAGATACAAACGGGCGTAACAAGGGTACTTGCCCCCAGAAATCCTGGAGACGCTGTGCATGAGGTAAAGGAAGCAAATTAAAAATTTGCGATCTATTCCAAGCCTCTACTAACCGAGACAACGTCTCTTGAACTGTTTCAGCAGTCTTAGTTAAATCCGCATCAGCCCGCTTAGCAAGTTCCTCAAATCGTTGCAGATCCAGCGCAAATAAATTTTTCGTGCTTGCAAGCTTGAGGGCCAACTTAGAGTCTAGTTCTGGCCACGCAATTGTACAGACCTGATCGTACATTGGCGCAAGGCTTGGATACTGGCTATCCAAATACAACAACGACCAGTTCTTCAAGTGGGCATCCGCATTCCCAGATGCGATCATAAATGTAAGCCGACGAATAAACTCGTAGTATGTATCGTCACCACCAAGTTGCTTGACTAATCCTGCACACTGCTCATACTTAAGTTGATCGTATTTGAGCGATGGTTTTTTACTGGTAACTTGAGCAAAGTCTTCTTGGTGAATGCGCTTTCCTAAGTTTCTATCATATCGACGAATCACAAAAACGCTGTCCCCAAAGTCGGCTTGGTTTTTCAAAGCAATACTAACTGTTTTGGCATCTTGGATATAGCATTCGGGCACGTCGAATGCAGCGGCCTTTGCCCACTGCATAACTGCATATTCGTTTTGCACCACGAACGGAAAACGTGCTGACCCTAGTTTGACAATCCAATCGCCATCTTGGTTGTGCGCAGGGAGTGCTATTTTTTCTGGATCGCGCAGTACAGAAAACTTCATTTGCACACCCGCTAATGAAAACCGTAAACCCATTGCTTCAGCTTTTAGGCTATCATCAGAGTCCTCTGTTATATAAGCAAACATTGCCTGATCGTCTTTACTGGGAAAGCTATCTTCGTTGACACGAATGACTTCGACTGCGCCTGGTAAGTCACGGCCAACAGCTTCCAGTAAAGCGAGATCGTTATCTGTCTCTACACCTAAGTTCTTTTCAATCAGCTCTCGCAACGTACCATGCTCAGGAATTAAATTAGCAAAAAACGGAGGAAGTGAACGCTTTTGGTCGGAGTAAATTCGGGAAAGATTGTCTTCAAAAGACTGACTCAGCACGGGCCGATTGGGGCTGGATAAATAGGCCTCCGTGAAGCGAAACGTAATCTGACCTTTTGTCGTTTGGGTCAGGTACCCGACTATCTTTCCATGCAGACCCACACCTAGTATCTCTGTCACGAATCATGTCCTGTTTGTTGCAAAATATAACTGATACTGGGTCGATCATTCATACCCCAAGCGGCTAAGCGTGAGCCAAACGAATTTACTGCCTCTTCAAGAAACTGATAGCGGCGTGATAAAAAATCATCCAACTCCTTGTCGAGGATGTGTTCTGCGGCTTCTTTATCGATGCCGTGCGACCTAAGCGTTTGCGAATCTGCTCCTTTATCCTCGATAAGCCTAATCAGCTCTTTTAAAACACTCTGAGAGGTAGGTGGTAGCAAAATACGATTTGACGATCCGTGAGTGGCTTTAGGGCCAACAGAAATAATTTTGCGAAAAGCATTAAGGCTATGTGACTCCAGCAGAGCTGCAACGTCAATGAGTTTTCCACTTTCAAGATCGCGCGGATGAAGCGAGCTTAGCGCTACAAGAGCAATTCGGCTATCAGCAGCACGAGCATCGAATCTTTGCGGCAATGTGAAGCTTTTTCCCTTCGTGCGAGGAATCACATCTAACAATTTTTGCATAGTACGTTCTTGATCGCTACCTTCTATGGCATTCAAACTATGGCGGAGTAATGTTCTCTCATCGACTGACTTTATACCCAATAAAGTTCGCCAAGTCCATCGAACGAGAAGGCTTGTGGTTCTTTCATTTGGCTCTGGGTATAAGCCAAAAAACTTTGTTAGAACGATGAATGGAAGTGAACGCGGTAATAGCCTGAGATGAGGAATTTCAGCGTGCGTTTTGAGAAAGGTTAGAACGCCTCTGAGCGTAGGTAAAGCATCATGAACGGCATCACGAAGTATGTCAGGGTCTCGGCGGTAATGCTCTGAAATACTTCGAGTGGCATCTAGACCTTTAAAGGCAATAATGGCGGAGAGCAGCTGATCTTCTTGGGGACGTCCAATTCCAAGGGATTGTAATTCATCTGCCAAGCCGCTAAGAGTAGAGGGTTCATCTGACTTTTGCCCAAAGAGCGCATCGTGGATATCTTCCCACTTCATCTTTTTCCCGGAGTCATTGATCCGATAGAAGATATCTCGAAGCAGCTCCTCTTCATCTGTTTCAACGATATAAACGGGAATTTCATACTGACGAATCCGTTTACCGGCCTCAAAAACAGAATTTCGTAAGGATGCATCTTTACCGTGCCGCCAATTGAATACCCATTCAATCAATACTGATGCATCTAATAGCTGAGTCACAGGCACCCAAGTTGAGGGCAAGTCTCCACGCTTGGAGGGAGCAGAAAATACTTTCTTTTGAGTATCAAAGTAAACAACCCAAGGATCGTCGGGTGCCGTCGGTATTTCTCCATCGCGTGCTAACCCAGCAGTAAAGGCAGTCAATCGCTGCTGTCCATCGACTACCCATAACGCTGAATTTGACTCTGGCGCATTCACTCTAACAGGACCGTACTGTATAGCGGAGGCCGGAGCATAGGCTTGTCTCATTAAAAAAGAGCCAACGGGATATCCTTGGTAAATACTGTCAAAGAGTAGTATTACATCCTCTGATTCCCATTGAAGTGGACGCTGGAAAGCTGGAACCCTGATTAATCCACGCTTAACTTTATCCACTAATTCCTCTACCGTAAGTGTAGCTGCTTGGAGACGAAGCCGATCTTTTGTTGCTGGGGTCATGGCTTTTGAAAAAGGGCATCAGTAAAGCTACTGCTGAGCTTTTTAGAATCATTTGCATTCTACCTAAAAAGCATTCTACAAGGTTCAGCGCAGCAGATGCTGGGCCTTAAGTGTCAAAAGCAAGATTTGCCGTGCTGCAATGAATCACGTCTCTTTTGAGCTACTCAGAAATTGTGATGTGTGAGCCTTCATTGTTTTTGCTGACATCAATGCGGGTCTGAAAGGCGTCGCGAAAGTGGGGCATGTGGGTGATGGTGAGAATGCAGGCAAAGTCTGGGGCGATCGCTTCAATCGCTGCAATCAGGCGATCGCATCCCGCCTGATCCTGAGTGCCAAAGCCTTCATCAACAATCAGCATTTGCAGCGCTGTACCGGATCGCATGGCTAGCAGGCGAGCGATCGCGAGTCGAATCGCAAAATTCACTCGAAACGTCTCACCGCCCGAATAGGTTTCATAAGGGCGAGTGCCTTTGATATCAGCAATTAAAATATCGAGCGTATCGATCAGTTTTTTGCCCCTTCGTCCGGCCCGCTGCGTCACAAACTGTACGTGCAGCTGGTGATCACTCAGCCGACTCAAAATTTGGTTAGTTTCCGCTTCTAGCTGCGGCAGCAAATTTTCGATCATCAGCGCCTGAATGCCGTTGCGGCCAAAGGCTTCAGCTAGGGATCGATACACCTGATACTTGTGGCGAATATCGTCTAGCGTTTTCTGTTGTTGTTCAAGCTGCGTTTGAACGGTGTCTAATTGAGAGAGCTGCTGTTGCATTCTGCCAAGCTGCGAAAGCTGATGGTCGCGCTGTTCTTGGTGCGTCTCTATGGCTTTTTCTAGCGCGGTGATGGCAGTTTGGGGATCGGCTGGCGCTAAAAGCTGTTGCTGAAGATCTGCAATTTGGCTGGCAGTTGCTTGCTGGGCGATTGTCTGATCGGCTCTAACTGCGCTCAGCTGCGCAATTTTCTCCTGCTGGTTAGTCTGCTGGGTCTGCGCCTGCTGCAAGGCGTGATACCGGCTTTGCCACGGCTCGGCCTGCCGCAGTTTCTCTCTTAAATGGTTGTGCTCAGTAACGCTGTAATCAATGTCGGCTAAGCGCCCTTCTACCGCTGCCAAAGCCTGCTGGTGGGTCTGACTATTTTCAGCGTTATGACCCACTTGGCGCAGCGTCTGAAGCTCAGCTTCTAGCTGAGGCTGCTGGGTCTGAAGGGTCTGTAAGCGTCGCTCAGCCTGCTTGATTTCGGCGTATCTGAGTTCGCTCCAGCGCAGCCGGTCTACCTGCGACTTTAGCAGTGCGTGATTGCGCTCGTCATAGTTCATCCCTTCAATTTCAGTCTGTACCTGCTGTCGCTCTGCTTGAAGCACCTCAGCATATTCATTGGCTTGCAGACAGCGCTCTAGCTGGGCGCGCTCAGCCGTCATTGCCTGTAGCTGATCTTGCAGCTTACCCACCGAAGAAAGCTTAGCCTTGAGCTGCCCGCGCTCTTCCAGAATCGGCGCGTATTTAGCCAACTCTTCTTCTAGCACCCGGTATTCTTGACGCAGCACCTGAATTTCGCTGTCGCTGACCGCAAGCTGCTCACGAATCGCCCAAATCTGATTTTGCACCTCGTCTCGCTCGGTTAGGGTGCGATCGCGCAATGCCTGCCAGCGCTGACCGGCTAGCGGCTGCTCACACAGGGGGCAGCAGGCGGCATCGGGATCTTCTAGCTGCGTCAGGGTTTGGTTGTGCTGGGCGATCGCCATCTGATGGTGGAGCTGATTAGCCTGCAAGCGCTCCATAAAGTTGCGGCGCTCCAAACCCTTTTGCCGCAAAGCCTCTTGATACTCGCGGCGCTGCTCTAAGTAGGCGATCCGATGAGAAACTTCAACAGCGGCCTGCACAAGTTGCGGCACCTGCGTTTGCTGACTAGACATTTGCATTTGCCGATTATCAAGCTCTTCAATGCGAGTGACAAGCCTTGTGTGGGCCTGCTCTATTTGAGCTTCTATTTGCCGCAGCCGCAGGCGCAGGGGTGAACTTTGAGCTTCACTGCGATTGAGCTGATGCAGCTCTTTTTTAGCCGCTTTGAGCTGCTCTAGTTTGTGGATGACCTCGGCTTTGTTCTCCAGCGTTTGCTCAGCAGCCTGTATTTGCGCTTCGAGATGCTCTAGCTGAGCGGTGATTTGAGCAATTTTTGCCTGCTGCTGCTGCTGTTGTTCATTCACCTGCTGCTGTAGCTGGAGGCGCTGAGTCTGGGCCGCTTGGTACAGCTGACAGCGCTCGACCATTTTTGCTTCAGCGTCGCGCAGTGATATTAACTGCTGATACTGATGGCAAATGTCGTCTGCTTGGGCAAGCATAGCTTCTGTCTGTCTCAGCTGCTGCTGGACTTGCTCTAGCGTTATTTCGGTGGCGCTTAGTGTCTGTTGCTGATGTTGTTGCTGCTGTTGAATGAGCGCTAGCTGCTGCTGCTGAAGACGGCGCTGTTCCTGTTGCTGTTTTAGCTGCCCTAGCGCCTGTTGCTGTTGCTGCTGCGTGACTCGGTGCTGCTTTACCTGCTGCTGCAATTGCTGATGAGCGGCCATTGTCTCTTCGCGGCTAGCAATTTGAGCCGATAGCCTGACCAACAAAGCTTCTAGCGGCTGCAATTGAGCCCTGTAAGTACGAGCTTGTTCTTTGGCTTGCTCGGCCAAATAGTCATAGCGGTTGAGCTTGAGCAAATCGGCCAAAACTTGTTTGCGATCGCTCGCCCCTTTCAGCATAAATTCATCAGCTCTACCCTGCCGTAGATAAGCTGAATTAACAAACGTTTCGTAGTCGATTTTGATCTGGCTAAGAATGTATTGCTGCGTTGCCCGCACGCCTTTTTGAGTAATGCTTTTAAAGGTTGAATCAGTTTTTATCTGAAACTCCAAGCCGCTGGTTTGAGCCCGTCGCCGCCGCCGAATAATGCGATAGATCTGGCCGCTGTGCTCAAAGCAAAAGCTCACCTGCGCTTCAGCTGCGCCCTGACGGATAATGTCATCTTCAGCGCTGACCCGGCTTTGGCCCCACACGCACCAAGCGATCGCTTCTAACAAAGAAGACTTTCCGGCCCCGTTTGGCCCACAGTCACAGGCCACATGCAGCCCGTCAAAATCCAGCGTCACCTCACGGTAACTCAAGAAATTTTGGAGTGTAAGCTGCTTCGGGATCATGAAGTCAGATCGTCAGATAGTGAGCTGATGACTGCTATGAAGAGTCATCAGCCCTTTCACAGCAGGATCTCCATCATAACAATACAAACGATCTGAAGTACAGATGATCTGATTCGATCCGGTTTTTAAATAGGTGCGATCGGCATCGATCCGGCTAGCTTATAGCCCTCACTCCCTTGAAAGCCCTTGAAAGCCCTTAAAGGGTAGCTCGATGCTCTACCATCTACGCTCTTCCGGCAAAATCTGACGAGTGCTCTGCCCGTGAATGCTCACGATAAACGGCACCATATAGGTCAATAGTGCTGACACCCAGCGACTGTAGCTCATCTTATGGGCAATCAAAGCGCTGCCGTGATTGATGGTAAGCAGAATCGTGCCGACTATCAGCGCGACTCGAAGCGCTGTTGTCCGGCAGGGCTTTTGAGTCGCTGTGAAGTAAATGATTTTGAGCTGGCGCATATTTATTGACGGGAATGAACCTCAAAAAATGCCAAAAGAAAGCAGAGCCTTAAGCTCCGCTTTCTTTGCTGAAATAGAATTTACTTTAACTTTCTCTACAAAAAAAATATTAAAGGAAAATAACAGGAAAAACTGTCCTCTTTGAACAGTTTCGAGCCAAATTTCTTTCCTTATTGTATTTTCCCTGAGATTGCGTTGAAGTTATGACCAGCCAAAAGTCATAACTAGCAGCCATTACTCGTCATCATCTTCAGCATCGTCATCAGAAGGGTACTCGAAGCTATTGGACTGATTGGTCAGTACAGATTTACCGAGAGAAAGCGCGCGCTGAGCTTGAATAGCTGCTTTGCGAGTCCAAGTAGCTCGGCGACTGTCGCGTTTGGATTTGGAAGTTTTCTTCTTAGGAGCAGCCATGTGC